>NZ_JBHFJB010000015.1:21556-31976 GCF_057334555.1 Pseudomonas sp. AGC41 | reverse complement strand
CCCCCCCCCCCCCCCCACGGGTTTATCGCGTCCTTGAGAGAATTGTTCTTATCGGTGGAAAACCAAAGCCAGTTCCATGCCAAGCATATGCAAGCGATATTCGCCGGGCCTGATGTCCAACGGCGCCAATAAAGACCCGGAAAGCACCACCTGCCCCGCTTCAACGCGCTGCCCGTCGGCCAGCAAGCGCCGCACCAGCCAGCACAGATTCGCCACCGGAGTGTCTTCACGCGCCAGGACGTTACCCTCGCCGCAAGACACCCCGTCACACACCAGGCGATAGTTCACTTCGGACAGTCGGTCGGAATCAAAACCTACCCGTGACCCCAGGCAGTACAGCCCCGCGGCGGCATTGTCGGCCAGGAACGCGCCGACACCAAAGCGCCAGCCCTGCCAGCGGCAATCGGCGATCTCGAACGCTGGCGCGACCTCCGACACGGCGGCGAGGATGTCCTCGTCGCTGTGAAAACCAGGCTCCAGCGTGCGCCCGAGGACAAATGCCAGTTCGATTTCCAGCTTCGGCTGGATCAGCCGTGCAAGCGCCACCGCGCTGCCGGGTTCCACGGCCATGGCATCGGTCAAGCCGCCCAATACCGGCTCATCGAGCCCGAAGCGTTGCTGCGCCGCGCGGCCGGCGAAAGCGACCTTCCACCCGCTCAACTGCTCGCCACCGGCCTGGCGTCGGCGCAATGCCTCGCGCTGCAAGGCGTAGCCCTTCTGCAGGTCGAAGGCCTGTGGCTCCAACGATGGCAAGGCGTGTACCGCCTGCGCTGCTTCGTGAAGCCGGATCAACAGATCATCTTCACGCCTCATGACAGTTGCTCCGCCAGTTTGCGCAACACGCCGTCAAGCCGCTCGGGCGTGGTGATCGCCGCGACAAACCGATCCGGCCGCACCACCACGATGCAATCGCGCACCCTGGCAAACCACTCGCCCAGACGGTTATCCACGTCTTCAATGCCTATGGCGCCGTCGACCGCCAAGGGCTGGTTGCGCCCCACGCCACTGCGCGAACGATTGATCTGGATGAAGCGCGTCTCCCAGCGCGCCCACCAGGCCGCGGTTTCTTCGCTCAGGTGCGCGGCCGGATTGACCCGATAACCGAGCACCGCATAGGAGTGCCCCAGCACCTCGTCCAGCTGTCGACGCTGCCCTTGGGCATCTTCGATTGACGGCTGGATGAACAATTGCCCGACCAGGTCATCCTCGTGCAGCTCGGCGCGCTCGTGGTAGACCAGGCCTTTGGTGATGGTCGCCTTGGGTTTGAACTTGAACTCCAGCAAGTGCGAGCGAAGGTTGTCGACGCTGTTCACTGCCTGGAACAACCAGTCCCGCACGCCGGCCATCAGTGGGTTGGTCAGGCCGAGGACCGCGCCCATGTTGTCGGCCAGCGCGATGAGGTCCGTCGCATGACCGCGACGCTCCTGGTCGTAACTGGCGAGAATCGTCGGTGATGCCCGGCCCTGGAGGATCGCCGCGAGTTTCCACGCCACGTTGACCACGTCACGCAGACCCGAGTTGAGTCCCTGCCCGGCCCAGGGCGGGGAAATGTGCGCCGCATCGCCCACCAGCGCCACGCGGCCGGCGACAAACCGCGCCGCCACCCGCGAGTTGTGGGTGTAGGCGCGGATCCGGATGATTTCCAGCTGATCCACCGCGTCGCCGATATGGCCACGGATCAGCGTGCGGATTGTCGCTTCCTCGCACATATGAGCCTCGTCTTCGCCTTCCAGCAGCATGAACTCCCAACGTCGTTGTTGGTACGGCAAATAGATGCACACGAAAGGCCGCTGGGGGTCGGCATGCAGGGCTGTGTACGGCGCATCCAGGGTGTCGTTGGCCGTGTCGACCACCACCCATTTGCGCGGATGGGTCAGCCCCAGCAGCTCGATACCGAGTTTCTTGCGCACGCTGGAGCGACCGCCATCGGCACCGATCACGTACTGTGCGCTCAACTGATACAGCTCACCCTGGGCGTCGCGCACCTGCAAGGTCACGCCCGCTTCATCCTGCTCCAGGTCGAGCATTTCATGGCCTTGACGCAGCTCGACGCCCGCGTGCCGACCCAGCTCTGCGCGCAAGGTCGTTTCCAGCAACTGCTGCATGAAGATATTGCGCATCGGCCAACCGTAATGGGCCGTGCTCGGCTTGACCTCGGCAAAACACACGCCCCGCGCGTTGTAGTAACGCAGCGGCACGTTGCAGATCATGTCCCGCGCGGCCAGTTCGGCAATGCCGATGCCTTGCAGCACGCGCAGCGCCTCATCGTCCATGCCCACGGCGCGCGGATACGGCAGGATGCCGTCAGCCAGTTCCAGGACGATACAGTCGATCCCGTACAGCCCCATGTAATGCGCCGCCGTGATCCCGTTCGGGCCGCCACCAACGATGACCACCTGGGTTTTGTCCTGCTTCATCGCTATTCACCGCTTTTTTGTTGTTTTGCGAAAGTTGCTTGCGAAAGTTGCTTGTGAAGCTGGCCGCGTAGGTAGTCCGCGACGATACGGTTGAAGATTTCGCCCTGGTCGTCATGGACATAATGGCTGGCATCGGCGACTTCCGCTGTCTGCACATGCGCATTGGCCTCTTTCATTGCCTCCAGGGTCGCCTGCGGCAGAAAATCCGAACGTGCGCCACGGATGAACAGCGTCGGGCAATCCAGCGCCCGCACCGCGGGCCACAGATCCGTCGGGGTGATGCTCAGGCGCGCCTCGGCAATGCCCTTCTGATCATGACGCCATTCGATGCCCGTCGGCGTCTGCTTCATGGAAAAGCTCAATCGGGACGCCAGCGCATCGGCCGACAGACCCGGTCGCGATTGGCGCCAGAACTGCGCGGCGCTGTCCCAGTCGGGAAACACCAGCGGCGTCTGGCTCATCTCGCGGCGGATACGCTCGGCGCCCTCGCCACGGATCGACGAGCCGGGGCCGATGTCCTCGATTACCAGCGCGTGCAGTCGCCCGGGATTGAGCCGGGCGTACTCCAGCGCGTTGGTGCCGCCGAGGGAATGGCCCACCAGGACAAAACGCTCCAGGCCCAGATGAGCTACCCAATCTTCCAGGTCGCTCACGTAACTCTCGGTGCGATAGCTGGACGCCTCGGCCCAGTCACTCTCGCCACGGCCGCGCTGATCCAGCGCATGGCAGGCGTACTGCTCGCCCAAGGCAGCGGCCAGCGGCGCCCAGGTCTGGGCGTAGGAGCGCAGCCCATGGAGCAGCAGCACCGGAGTTGCTGACGGGTTGCCCCAGCGCACATAACGCAGGCGCATCCCCGTCCGATTGGTGAAGAACTGGCTGTTTGCCGACATATATTTGCTCCCGCGATCAGCGCGCTTCAGTACAGGCCGTCGTTGCCCTTGACGTCCGCTGCCTGGAGGCCGCCAAGACGCGCGTGCAAACGTCCGCGCGTGGCGAAGGCCCAGATGATGATCAACTCGTCCGCTGCAGGACCGTCACCGAGCGAAAGCGAAATGCTGTCGTAGTGCGAACGTACATACAGCGCGTCCTTGTGGGCCAGCGGCACATCGATGGTCGTACCAGGCCCACCGCGCTTGCCGGTGGAAGGCACCCAGGATTTGCCGCCGCCCAAGGCCAGGCGAATCGGGTCCGCCGCCGGGTTGGTCAGTAACGCATTGCCGTGTTCGTACTCACCCTGGCTGCCCACCAGGCAAGCCTTGCCGTAGCTGATGATGTGCCGCTCGCCCGCCAGTGCCTGGATACGCCGGCCGAATTCCTCGCCCAACAACGGTGACGGTTCGATCAGCTCGGCCAGGCTCTCGCTGAAGCGTCCGGCATAAGGATTGGCGATCACCGCGCCGATGGCGTATTTGAACAACGGCTCGCCATCGGCGAGCTGGCCGGTTTCGTTGGCCAGGGTTTCCTCGACGAAGCTGTACCATTTGCGGATGTGGTAGCTGGCGAAATTCGCGGTTTTCATAACGGGAGCCTCTTTCAAAGTGGGTCGAGATCGAAGTGCCGGCTGGGCGCGCCAGCGGCCTTGAAGCGGGCCTTGCCGCGCTCGTCGTCGTGTTCGGACTCAAGGAAAAATTCCATGCGATTGCCATCGGGGTCGTTGAAATACACGCCGTTGCCGATCTCGTGATCGGTGATTTTCACCACCTCGACGCCCTTGTTCAGCAACATGCCGTAGAGCTGGCGCAGGGTGGTCATGTCACCCGCGATCTCCAGTCCGTAGTGCTGCAATCCCAGGCCGCCCTGATGGGCCCCCGGTGCTGCGCGGATCAAGGCGATGTCGTGGTGCTTGGCACCGAAGGCCATCATGATCCAGCTTTCACCGCGGGCACTTTCATGCATGCCCAACACGTCGGCGTACCAGCGCGCCGACGCTTCAGGGTCGCTCACGAACAGCGACAGATGAGTACGAACGACCTCGACTTTCATCGCGCGATACCTCAGTTTTTCTTGACGATGGATTGATGCCCGGACTTGATCTGCGCCACGGCGGGCGTCCAGAGCACATCAGCGATTTCGCTGAATTCACGCCACTGCTTCTGCCAGCCATCACCGCCGTTCTCGGAGGTGAACAGGTGTCCGTACTTGGTGCCGGCGACGATCTGGCGCGGATCAGCCGGGTTGAAGGCAATCGCCCAGACACACGAGTTGGGTTGTTGCGACAGCGGCAACACTTCCCAGCTCAAGGCCGCGTCCCGGGAAACCAGCACCTTGCTGGTGGTGCCTGGCGTGCCGTCGGAGATACTCAGGTAGAGGGTGTCCTCGCTGCCCAGCGGCGCATTCATGGCGCGCACGTAATACAGGCCGAAGGTTTCCCGGGCGACAATGCCGGTCCAGGTCTGCCCCTCGTCGAGGCTGCGGTAGACAGCGTTGACGCAGACCACCACGATGACTTTTTGCCCATGGTTGGGCAGGACCAGGATGTTGTGCACATCCGAGTTGTAGTCCCACAGCAAGCGATCATCGACGCGGGTCCAGCTGTCGCCACCATCGCGGCTGTGGAATAGCCCGCCCTCTTCCAGGCCGAACCAGAGCTGGTTGCGATCCGTCGGGTCGAAGGCGAAGGCCAGCAAGCGTGGACGACTGACGCCGTCGCAGAACTCCGGGATCTCAACCGGGGCACGATCCCAGCTCTGGCCACCGTCGAGGGTGCGCCACAGCACCGCCCGGGAAGGCGCGCCGGTGCCGACGAAAATGCGTTGTGCGTCCTGCGGATCCACCGCGACCTTCCAGACGGTTTCGCCATTGAACGGCGAATCCACCCGCTGCCAATAACCACCGGCATCCCGGCTGATGCACAGGCCGACGTCGGTGCCGGCGTAGATCACTTCGGGAGTGCCTGGGTGGAAACTCAGCGACCGGGTGATTGCATCGAACTCCAGGTCCTGGCCCAGGCCCAGGCGATGCCAGGTGCGACCATCGTCGGCGCTGCGGATGACCGCCTGCCCTACGGTGGCGACTAAAAGCGTTCCGTTACTCATCACTGCTGCTCCTCAAATGAAGATGCCACGGGTCAGGCCGCCATCGATGCCGATGGATTCGCCGGTCACCGCGCCGGCCTTGGGGGACGCGAGGAAACCGATCAGCCAGCCCATTTCGATCGGTGCCAGGGTGCGCCGGATCGGCGTCGCGTCGATGTAGCCCTGCTCCACCTGCTCAGGCGTCTTGCCCTGCTTGACCCCTTCGCGCTCGTACAGCTCCTGGATGTGCGGGGTGTCGACCACGCCGGGGTGAATCAGGTTGACGGTGATGCCGGATGGGCCCAACTGATCGGAAAGGGTCTTGGTCATGTGGGCGATGGCCAGGTTGCGCATGCCCGAGAGCACCTTGCTGCCGCGCCCGGTCAGGCCGCCGATGTTGATGATGCGACCGAAGCCGCCCGCCTTCATGTGCGGGGTCACGGCCTTGGCGCAACGGAAATAGCCGATCACCTTGGTGTTCAGGTCCGAGAGCAGTTCGTCGTCGCCGGCATGCTCGATGTCGTTGCGCACCACGCCGGACGGGGCCGCGGCGCCGTTGACCAGGATGTCGATCCGGCCGAAGTGCTTGTGGGCGGCCTGGACCATGTCGGACACGGCCGACATCTGGTTGGTGTCACAGAACAGCGGCAGCACCTCGTTGCCGGTTTCGGCACTGATCTCCTCGGCGGCTTGCTGGAGAAACTCCATGCGCCGCGCGCAGATCACCACCTTGCAACCTTCCTGGGACAGAAAACGCGCGACTTCCTTGCCGATGCCCATCCCACCGCCGGTGACGATTGCCACGCGGCCTTGCAATTCCAGATCCATAGCAGTTCCTCTTGTGATTATTCGCTCAGGCCAGATCGACAAAGACACTTTTGGTTTCGGTGTACGCATCGATCACGTTCTTGCTCATTTCCCGTCCCCAACCGGATTGCTTGTAGCCACCGAAGGGCGACGCCGGGTCGACGACGTTCCAGCAGTTGATCCACACCGACCCGGCCTTCAACTGCGCGGCCACGCGATGGGCGGAGCGCAGGTCACGGGTCCAGAGACCGGCCGCCAGTCCGTACGGCGAGTCGTTGGCGCGCAACACCAGTTCGTCGATTTCGGTCCAGCTCATGACGGTCAGCACCGGGCCGAAGATTTCTTCCCGGGCGACGCAGGCGCGCTCGGCACGGTCAAGAAATACGCTGGGGCGGATGAAGTGGCCCTGCTGCAGGTGGTCCGGCCGGTCGCCGCCGCAGATCAGTTCGGCGCCCTCCTCCTGGCCCCGTTGCAGGTAGCCACGGACCGTGCCCAATTGCCGGGCCGAGACCAGCGGGCCCATGCTGCTGGCCGGATCCAGGCCTGGCCCGAGGACATGCGCGGCCGCGTGGTGCTGGAGTTCTTCAAGCACCTGATCGAGGACGCTGGCGTGTACGTAGAGACGCGAGCCGGCGGTGCAGACCTGGCCCTGGTTGTAGAAGATGCCGTCGGCGGCACCCTTGGCGGCCCGGACGATATCGGCGTCCGGCAAGATGATGTTCGGCGACTTGCCGCCCAGCTCCAGCGAGACCTTCTTCATGTTGCCGGTGGCCGCCTGGGCGATCAGCCGGCCGACCTGGGTCGAGCCGGTGAAGGCGATCTTGTCGACGTCCGGATGCCCGGCCAGCGGTGCGCCGGTCTGGGCACCGAGGCCGGTGAGCAGGTTGACGACGCCGGCCGGGAAGCCGGCGGCCTCGATCAACTGCACCAGGCGAATCGCAACCAGCGGCGTCTGCTCGGCAGGCTTGAGCACCGCGACACAACCGGTCGCCAGCACCGGGCCGAGCTTCCACACGCACATGGTCAGCGGGAAATTCCACGGCACGATCAATGCGCAGACGCCCACCGGTTCGCGCAGGGTGTAGTTGAGCATCGGTGCGCCGCTGGCGGGCGACACCGGCAGCGTGCTGCCTTCGATCTTGGTCGGCCAGCCGGCGAAGTAGCGAATGATGTTGGCCGCGCTCGCCGCTTCCCCACGGGCCGTGGCAATCGGCTTGCCGTTTTCCAGGGTGATCAGTTGCGCCAGCTCTTCGCGATGCAGGTCGAGCAGCTCCGCCAGACGAAACAGCAACAGGCCGCGCTGGGCCGGCGACTGCTGCGCCCAACTGCCGGTGAAGGCCGCGCGGGCGGCAGCAACGGCGGCGTCGACGTCACGCTCAGCGCCTTCGGCCACTTCGGCCAGGGTCTGTTCGGTGGCCGGGTTTTCCACGGCGAATCGCCGGCCGCTGGCGGCGTCCTGCCAGGTGCCGCCAATGAACAGACGCCCCGGCTGCGACAGGAACTGCTCGACGGCAGGTAACAATTGGATCTGGCTCATATCCGCTCCTTCACAGTGCCATTTCGATCAGGCATGGGCCGCCGTCGGCCTTGGCGTTAGCCAGGGCGCGCTGCAACTCACCATTGGTATGCACCGTGCTGGCCGGCATGCCGTAGCCTCTGGCCAGGGCTTTCCAGTCGATGCGTGGACGGTCCAGCACCGTCAGGCTCAAGGCCTCGGGGCCCAGCTCGGTCATACCGCAGCGGCGCAGTTCGTTCTGCAGGATCGCGTAGCGATGGTTGGCCGCGATCAGGATCACCACCGGCAGTTGTTCGCGGGCGATGCTCCACAAGGTCTGGATGGTGTACTGGGCGCTGCCGTCCGATTGCAGGCAGAACACCTTGTTGCCCCGCTCGGCCATGGCGGCACCGAAGCCCACCGGAATCCCCTGGCCAATGGCGCCGCCGGTATTGGTCAATACGCGATGCCGCGCGGCATGGGCCGAGGCGGTGAAAAACGGATAACCGCACGTGCCGCCTTCGACGGAAACGATACTGTCGTCCGGCAGCGACGCGGCCAGCACCTGCCCGACCGACTGAGGCGTCAGTTCAGCCTCGGCGGCGGGCAGCTCGATCCCGATCGGCGTAGGTATATGCGCCGGCGCCTCAAGCGCATCGGCCAGTGCCGTGAGCGCTCCGGCAACGTCGTCGCCCACCTCGGCCAGGCACAACAGCCGCTCACGCTCCGCCAGCCGCGACGCAATGCCTTCGTAGCCGAAGTAACTGATGGGCTCGGGGACACCGGCGCAGACCACGGCGTCGTATTGGTCGAGGATTTTGATGGCCACTTCGGGAAAGTAAGGCAGGCGATCCAGGTCCGGCAGGCCACCGCCGCGATAGCTCAAGCGTGGGAAGGTTTCGGCGAACATCCGCACGCCGGGCAACCGGGCCAGGCGCCCCGCCGCTTCCAGGCCGGCGACCGAGAGGCCCTGATCACCAACGATGAACACCAGCCGCCGACCGTCACGCAGCGCCCGCGCTACTGCCTCGACCCGGTCACCGGCAAAGCGCCGGACCGGGGCCTGCAAAGAGCTGAAGGCTTTTTCCCGCTGCACCGGGCTGGCTTGCAGATCCATCGGCAGGATCAGGCTGGCGATCTGGCCCTTGGCTTGCCAGGCGGCGCGCACCGCTTCCTGGAAATCTTCGCCGATGCCCGCTGCCGTGCGCGAGGTGCGCACCCAGCCGGATACGCTCCCGGCCAATGCCTGGATATCACTCGCCAGCGGCGGATCGTAATTGACGTGCCATGAGGCGTGGTCGCCGATGACGTTGACGATCGGCGTGTTGGCGCGACGGGCGTTGTGCAGATTGGCGATGCCATTGGCAAAGCCCGGCCCGAGGTGGGTCAGGGTCATCGCCGGCTTGCCGGCAATCCGGCCGTAACCATCGGCGGCACCGGTGCATACCCCTTCGAATAACGACAAAACCGGCTTGAGGGCTGGCGCGCTGGCCATGGCCGCCACCAGGGGAATCTCGGTCGTCCCGGGGTTGGCGAAGCAGTACTCGATACCGCTTGCCACCGCCGCCTTCACTATCAGTTGCGCACCATTCATTTCCAGCCCTCTTCATCGAGCGTTTGCAGTGGCTGAGATTTATCACACACGAAAATCGACAAAACAAGTTATTTTTTAACATTAAACTCGTATTTTGAGATTTACGTAATTTTATCGGGCTTGAACGCTGATCTTGAGGCTTGTATTTCTCAGTTATTGGGTTACCTTGGCAGCGCACGCATGGGCGACCGCGCAGGCTTTTCATCGGCGGCGCGCCTACCTATAGTGCTCACCCAAACGGCCATCTACGCGCCACTCCCCCCTTTAGGAGCGAAATGAGCAGCCTGAGCAAAATGCTGAGCGTCCTGGACCTCTTCGGCCCGGATCGACTGAAGATCGACCCCGACACCATCGCCGAGCGCATGGGCCTGTCGCGGGCGACCGTGTACCGCTACGTCAAGGACTTGTGTGACGCGGGCCTGTTGACCCGGGTGGATGCCGGCAGCTAC
Source organism: Pseudomonas sp. AGC41 (assembly GCF_057334555.1). Taxonomy (NCBI): domain Bacteria; kingdom Pseudomonadati; phylum Pseudomonadota; class Gammaproteobacteria; order Pseudomonadales; family Pseudomonadaceae; genus Pseudomonas; species Pseudomonas sp. AGC41. Next base: position 22,200 of record NZ_JBHFJB010000015.1, on the reverse strand, counting down.
GGCCTGGGGCCGCGCATCATCGAGCTTGACTGGATGATGCGTCAGTACGACCCGATCCTCGTCGCCGGGCGCGAGCTGATGCACGAGCTGTCCGAACAGACCGGCCTCGCCGTGTTCGCCAGCGTTTTTTATGACGGTCACATCATCAATACCTACATCGCCGACCCGAATGACACCTACCAGTTCTCATTCGGCCGCGGCCACCCGCTGCCGTTTTTTCGCGGTGCCCAATCCAAGGTTCTGATCGCTTTTCAGAAAGGTCGACGGCTGCAGCGGCTGTTCGACGAGCACCTGGCCCACGACCCGGCGAACACCTACGACTGGGCGGGTTTTTCCAAGGCGACAAAAAAGATCCGCAAGGATGGCTATTGCCTGACGCACGATGAGCTCAACCAAGGGCTGACCGGTATCGCGGCGCCGATCATCAATCCCGGGCTCGATGAGGTGGTGGGCAGCCTTTCGGCCGTCGGCAGCACCCACAGCTTCAAGCTGCTGCGCCAGGAAACCGTGATTGAAATGGTCATGGACACCACCCGGCGGATTGCCGAGCGGATGCAGCATCCGCCTGCCGTGGGCTAGAACGGGATATTGCGCCGTACCGATCACTCAAGAAAAATACCGAACCTGTGGCGGGGGGGGGGGGG
>NZ_JBHFJB010000015.1:9919-21462 GCF_057334555.1 Pseudomonas sp. AGC41 | reverse complement strand
CGCCACAGGGTTTAGCGAACAGCCCCTGCCTCAAAACGGCACAGCCACTGTCACCTGGCTATAAACATTGGTGCCATTGCCCGCCACTTGATTGCCCCCTGTCGTCGCATCCCGATCCGGTTTGTAGAGGCCTACCAGCGGCGTAATGATCAGGTGCTCGTTCACCGCCCACTCGGCGTACAGATCCAGCTCCCGGGCATCCAGGTTCAGGGCGTTGTCCTTACGCACCGTGTTGAAGTCGAAGTACAACGCACCAAGGGTCAGGTTCTCCAATGGCCCGGCGGTCAGCCCGAGATGGTGGATGCCGGTATTGCTGTTGAACGGGCCGGCATAGTTCCCCGCGACTTCGCCCTGGAACCAGGTGCCATAACCGGTGCTCTGGCCGGTGAACAGCGAGTCCCATTTCTGCGAATAACGGGTGTAGCGGTAGGTCAGCTTCGGCGTCCAGGCGATATCGGCAAAGGTGTAGCCGGCCTCGGCGTACCAGGCGCTCTGCGGGCCGGCGTCCTTGTCTTGCCAGGCGTATTCGAAGGCCAGGCTGGCGTTCTCGATGCCGACATTGCCCTCGCCGCGAATACTGTAGACGTCCATGCCCTTGCGCTGCCGCTGGAAATCACTGGCCCAGCGGTCGTTCACGTCCAGGCCATGCACCCAGGTCAGCCCCAACGTACCGGCCTGGGTGGTGTAGTCCAGCGTGCCGGCGGCCAATTCGGTTTCAGCCTGGGCACGGTTGTCGGACTTGAGCCACAGCACGCTGCCGTGCAGCCCATCCTGCCCACCCAGGCGCAACACGGCGGTTTGGTCAAACGCATGCCGGGCAGCCAGGTAATAGGCGCCACCACGGTTCAGACGCCCGTCCGCCGGGCCTTTGCCCAGGTTAGGTCCGTCATCGTTGATGAGGAATCCCCGGCCCAGCTTGACCACTTGGCGGCCGCCCGAGATATCGATGCCGTCCCGTCCCAGCACCGGGAACAGGTCGGCGGAGCGCCAGCCCAGGTAAGCATCTTCGATCTTCGTCGTGCGCTCGCTGCCCAGCGTATTGCCGGCCGCGTCACCATCGCCCCAGGTGGCCGAACTGACCAGGTTGAACGCGCCGTAGGCGGTGCCATGACCGGCCAGGCCCTGGTCGCCGCTTAATCCGTACTTGATGAAACCCTCACGCCAGGTAGAACCGCCGGGCCTGCCATCGTAATTCTTGCGGCTGTTGAAATGGCCGAACACCGCGAGCATGTCGGCGTTGAGGTGCGTGTCGTCATCGGCATACAGCTCATAGGCCTGGACCTGGCTCGCGGCGCAGAGCGCCAGCGTGCAGGCAAGACCACTGCCGAAAAATTCCATACGCGCTAGGGACCGCATGGCTGAGCTCCTTGTGGTGCGCCTTTGCAGGCTGCTTTTTTATTTGCGGAGCCGGCGCAGCACGCTACGCCGGTGGGTCGGGTCAGCGGCAGCTGGCGAGCGCGTCATCCAGCGCGTCGACCATCAAGCCGGCCTCATCGGAGGTGAGGGTCAGCGGTGGCGAGAGGACGATCTTGTTACCGATCGGGCGCACCAGCACGCCGGCGCGGCGCGCATGCTCGGCGATGCGCGAGGCCAGCCCGGTGGCCGGGTCCAGCGGTTCACGGGTGGCCTTGTCCGCCACCAGGTCGAGGGCGATCATCAAGCCCTTGCCGCGCGCTTCGCCGACCACCGCGTGACGTTCAGCCAACGGTTGCAGTTGCTCCAGCAACTGGGCGCCGACATTGCCGGCGTTGCGCGGCAAATCTTCAGCCTCGACGATGTCCAGCACCGCCAAAGCCGCGGCGCAAGCGGTCGGGTGTCCGCTGTAGGTGTAGCCATGCATGATCACGCTGCTGAAACCCGGCCCGTTCTCGATCGCCTCGACGATACGCCGGTTGAACACGGTGGCGCCCATGGGCACGTAGCCGGCCGTGATGCCCTTGGCCAGGCACAGTACGTCTGGCGCGACGCCCCAGCCACGACTGCCGAGCATGCAGCCGGTGCGGCCGAAGCCGGTTACCACTTCATCGGCGATCAGCAGGATGCCGTGGCGATCGCACACCTCGCGCAGGCTCTTCCAGTAGTTGGCCGGAGGGACGATCACGCCGCCGGCGCCCTGCACTGGCTCGGCGATCAGCGCGGCGATGGTCTGCGCACCGAGCAAGGCGATCTGGTCCTCCAACTGACGAATGCAGTGGGCGGTGAGCTCCTGCGGGTCGCGGCACTCCCAGGGGTTGCGGTACAGCCAGGGCGTGTCGAGCAAATGGCAGCCGGCCAACAGCGGGCCGTGGTTGTAGTGATAGACGCCGTTGCCACCCACCGAGGTGCCGCCCATGTGCACGCCGTGGTAACCGTTGCGCAACGACAGAAAACGCGTGCGTCCGGGCTCGCCGCTGGCGATCCAGTATTGGCGGGCCATTTTCAGCGCCGTCTCGACTGCGTCGGAACCACCGGAACTGAACAGCACCCGCTCCATGTTTTCCTCGGCAAACATCGACGTCAGCCGCTCGGCCAGATCGAACACCCGAGGATGCGCGATGCCGTCGAAGGTCTGGTAATACGCCAGCTCATCCATCTGCGCGGCGATGGCCGCCTTCACCGAAGCACGGTTATGGCCGACGTTCACGTTCCACAAGCCGCCGACACCGTCGAGCATGCGATGGCCTTCGATGTCGGTGATGTAGTTGCCATCGCCCCGGGCAATGACCAAGGTCTTCGAGCGGTTCGCGGGGGCCGATGAACTCATCGGGTGCCAGAATTTCTTTTGCGCTGTCTTGTAGTGCTCGTACATGGTTGCAGTCCTCACTGTGTTTCACGCTTGCGTACGTACAGCAGTTGCTGGCCGGTGAATTCCAGCAACCCTTCAAGGCCGAACTCGACGCCGAACCCGGACATCTTGCTGCCGCCAAACGGCGTATTCGGCTGGATCTGCGCGTGGCAGTTGACCCAGGCCACGCCGCTTTCGAGGCGACTGGCCAATGCCTGGGCCTGCTCGATATCGCTGCCCCAGACCGAGCCACCCAAGCCCATGTCGCCGGCATTGGCGCGGCGCAGGACATCCTCGACGTCCTGATAGGCGATCAATGGCAACACCGGGCCAAACTGTTCCTCGTCCACCAGGCGATGGCCATCGGTGACGTCGGCGACCAGGGTTGGCGGGTAGAAGAAGCCCGGCCGGTCCAGTCGCGCGCCGCCACACAGCACCCGCGCGCCATGGCCACGGGCGTCGGCTACCAGCGCCTCCACCAGCGCCAATTGTTCAGCGTTCTGCACCGGGCCGAAGGTCACCTCGGGCTCCAGGCCATCGCCCACTACCTGGCGCGCCGCAATGCGCGTCAACGCATCGGCAAAGGCCTCGTATTGGGACTGATGGACGTACAAACGCTTGAGGGCGGCGCAGGTCTGGCCCATGTTGAGGAAGGCCGCCTGGAAAATATCCTCGGCCACCGCCCCGACCGGCGTGCCGGGCAGCACGATCGCAGCATCGTTGCCGCCCAGCTCCAGGGTCAGGCGCTTGAGGTTGGCGGCGGCGCCGCGCATCACACTCTGGCCGGTGGCGGTCGAGCCGGTGAAGACAATCTTCTGAATACCGGCGTGAGCGGTGATCGCGCTGCCGAAACCTTGTTCACCGGTCACCACACTGATCACGCCATGAGGCACATGACCGGCGATGATTTCCACCAGGCGCAGGGTGCTCAAGGGTGTCAGGCTTGAAGGCTTGCTGATCACGCAGTTGCCAGCCCGCAACGCCGGCATGATGTGCCAGACGGCGATCATGAACGGCCAGTTCCACGGTGTGATCGAGGCCACCACGCCCAAGGGTTTGCGATGCAGCTCGATGCGCTGGGTCGGGGTCTCTTCCACCAGTTCGACGGGAATCTGCTGCTCGGCGGCATAGCGGGTCCAGGCCGCCGCGCCCATGACTTCGGAGAACGCCAGCGCCAGCGGCTTGCCCTGCTCCAGGACGATGAGCCGGGCCAATGCGTCGGCCTCCTGCTCGATATCATCGGCGATATCGAGCAAGCGTCGGCGGCGGTCATCGTGGCTGCTGTGGCGCCATTCGATGAAGGCCGACTGCGCCGCTTCGACAGCAAGGTCCAACTGCGCCAGGGACCCGGCCGGGCAACGGGCGAACGCGGTACCGGTGGCCGGATTGAGCACATCGAAGTGGCCATTTTCACCGTTGACCGGGAGCCCATTGATAAGCATTTGATAATCGTGCATGGAACCTTCCTTTCACGCACTGCCGGACCGTGCGGAACGGCAGCGAACGGGTTTTCTGGGTGACTGGCGTTGCCGGGTTGGCGCCCTAGAGCTTGTGGCTACCCAGTGCGCTGTATCGCTCGGGCGCGACCTTGCGCAGTCGGGCGGCGAGGAACACGCCGACGATCAGCGCGACGGGAATGACGGCGCACAGGCCGTAGGACAAGAGCTGGCTCGCGCCGGTCAGCACATCGAAATGCAGCACGGCAAGGGCCAGCACCGCGAGTAACGCCAGGCATGAAAAGCCGGGAAGGATTCGACCGCGCCACAGCCCGAGTTTCAGTTCCGGGTGTTTGCGGAAATAGACCAGCACCGCAGCCGAAGTGAGCGCCATGAGCAGGATGACGCAGAGGGTGGCCAGGTTGGAGAACCAGGCGAACAGTTGCAGGATCGGGTCGGCGTCCAGCGCGGCGAAAATCAGCACCACCACCGCGGCAATCAGGCTTTGCAGGACCGAGCCCATGTATGGACTCTGGTGTACGCGATGGGTCGTCCCCAACCGGCTATGCAGCAGCCCGTCCCGGCCGATGGCGTAGAAGTAACGCGCCGCGGCATTGTGGAACGCCAGCAGCCCGGCGTAGATGCTGACCATGAACAGCACGCGGATGACCTGGGTCAGCTGCGGGCCGACAAAATGATCGGACAGGCCGTAGATGAACGTGGTCGGATCCTGCAGCGCCTGCAGGGTCGGGACGATCTTGTCGGCCCCGACGCCGATGACCATGGCCCAGACCGACAGCGCATAAAAACCACCGATCAACAGCACCGACGCGTAGGTGGCAATGGGAATCGTGCGCTGCGGGTTCCTCGCCTCCTCGCCGTAGATGGTCGTCGCCTCGAAGCCGATGAACGCGGCAAAACAGAACAACAGGCCGATTGAAGGCGTGCCGCTGAATACGTGGCTGCGGTCAAAAGAATCGAGATTGATGCCACTGTCGCCACCGGAGTTGAGCATGGCGAAGTCCAGCGTCAGGATCGCCAGGTATTCGGCGATGACCACCACCGACAACACCCGGGCCGACAGGTCGATCTTGCGATAGCCGAGAATCGCAACGCTCGCCATCGCCAGCAGCGAATAAGCCCACCACGGCAATTCGAGGCCGAACATGCTGGCCATCGTGCCGCTGACCACACCGCCGAACATCCCGTACAGGCCGACCTGGAGAATGTTGTAGGCAAACATCGCCAACACGCCCGCCGCCCCGCCCGCCAAGCCACCAAGGCCACGGGAGGTAAAGGCGTAGAAGCCGCCCGCGTTGGTCATGTGCCGGGACATGGCGGTGTATCCCGCCGAAAAGGCCAGCAACACCAACAACGCCAGAAGCAGCAGCGCGGGCGTACCGGCGCCGTTGCCCAGCATGATGCCGATGGGAAAGCCGCCGGCGATCACGCTCAGGGGGCTCGCCGCCGAAATCACAAAGAAGATGATGAAGCCGACACCCAGGGCGCCGCGCTTCAACTCCGTCGAGCTATTGATCGGGAAAGATACGCTCATTGTTCTTGACCTTATTGTATGAGGCAGTATTGCGGGTTCGGGACGGCCAACGGCGCCGTTCGCCAAAAGCTTATTGTTCTGGTTGTACGCTGGAACCGATGCTATGCCCTCGCCAGAACCCTCCGCTATCCCAAAACGGCAGCATCCGAAGCGATGCCCCAAAACTGCTCAGCCAATGCGGTGATGCTGCCAGTCCCCGCCGCGTCGCCGACGCGCAGGGAACTGGAGCGGCGTCTACGAGATAGCTGTTTTTTGATCGTTCCCACGTTCTGCGCGGGAATGCATCCCGTGACGCCCTGCGTCACCTGCCAGAAGTGGAACGCGCAGCGGCCCTGGCGACATTCCCGCGCCGGAGCGTGGAAACGATCGAGGAGCAATTTCGGATCCAGCGCGGTTACACAATTTCACAGAGCGCCTACAAAGCTTCACCCCTGACCTTGGCTCCGGTCCCTACCATGGGCGGTTCAATATTGGGGAAGCACCATGTCCAAGATTCCTTTCGTCACACTGGGCCTGTTGGTCGGGGCGTTGCTGAACGGCTGTGACAGCGCCTCGCCCCCGGAAGAATCCGCACCGCTGGCAAGCGTGCGTATCGAGACCGTCCAGGCCGGGCCACTGTCGATCAGCAACGAACTGAGTGGCCGTATCGCCGCGCCACGGGTGGCCGAAGTCCGTGCGCGGGTAGCCGGCGTGGTCTTGCAGCGAGTGTTTCGAGAAGGCCGCGACGTCAAGCAGGGCGACGTGTTGTTTCGCATCGACCCGGCGCCGTTCAAGGCCGACCTGGACAGCGCCGAGGCGGCGTTGCGCAAGGCCGAGGCCAATGCGTTCCAGGCCCGGTTGCAGGCGCAGCGTTATGCCCAGTTGATCGATGACCAGGCGATCAGCGGCCAGGAATATGACAATGCCCGCGCCGCCGTGCGCCAGACCGCAGCCGACGTCGCAGCCAACAAGGCGGCCGTTGAACGGGCGAAGCTGAACCTGGGCTACGCCACGGTGACCGCACCGATTTCCGGGCGCATCGGCCGGGCCCTGGTGACGGAAGGCGCGCTGGTGGGGCAGAACGAAAGCACGCCACTGGCGCTGATCCAGCAATTGGACCCGATCCACGCCGACCTCACTCAATCGACCCGCGAACTCAATGAGCTGCGTCGCGCGTTCCGTGCGGGGCAACTGCAAGCCGTCGGCCAGGGCCAGGCCAAGGCCACCTTGATCCAGGACGACGGCAGCCCTTATCCGCTGCCGGGCAAGTTGCTGTTCACCGACCTCAGCGTCGATCCGAGCACCGGCCAGATCACCCTGCGCAGCGAGTTTCCCAACCCCGACCTCGACCTGCTGCCCGGCAGCTTCATTCGCGTGCGCCTGGAACAGGCGGTCAACCGCCAGGGCATCACCGTGCCGCAACGGGCGATCCTGCGCGACAGCGCCGGCGTCGCGCAGGTGCTGCTGCTGGACGCCGAGCAGAAGATCAGTCAGCAGCCGGTGCAACTGGGCGCGGCGCAGAACGATCGCTGGATCGTCACGCAGGGCTTGAAACCGGGCGATCGCATCGTCGTCGAAGGCCAGCAGCACGCCCGTCCCGGCGAACAGGTCCAGGTCGACGACGCCCCTCTCCCCCTCGCCCAGGTTCCCGGGCCACAGGCAGGACACTAAGCCATGCCGCATTTTTTCATCGACCGCCCCGTCTTCGCCTGGGTGGTTGCGCTGTTCATCCTGCTGGCCGGGATCCTGGCCATTCCGCAACTGCCGGTGGCGCAATACCCGGTCGTGGCTCCGCCGCAAATCGAGATCTACGCGGTGTACCCGGGCGCTTCGGCGCAGACGGTGGACGAAAGCGTGGTCAGCCTGATCGAGGAGGAGCTCAACGGCGCCGACAACCTGTTGTATTTCGAATCCCGGAGCAGCCTAGGCAGCGCGACGATCACCGCGACCTTTCAACCGGGAACGAACCCGGAACTGGCCCAGGTCGACGTGCAGAACCGCCTCAAGGCCGTGGAGTCGCGCCTGCCGCAAGCGGTCACGCAGCAAGGCTTGCAGGTGGACAAGGTTTCCGCCGGCTTCCTGCTGCTGATCACCCTCACCTCCAGCGACGGCAAGCTCGACGACGTGGCGCTCAGCGATTACCTGGCGCGCAACGTGATGAACGAGATCAAGCGCCTCGACGGTGTCGGCAAGGCCCAGCTGTACGGTGCCGAGCGAGCCATGCGGATCTGGATCGACCCGCAGAAGTTGCTGGGCTTCAACCTGACCCCGGCCGACGTCAACGCTGCCATCGTGGCGCAGAACGCCCAGGTCTCGGCCGGCAGCCTCGGCGACCTGCCGAGCCGCAGCACCCAGGAAATCACCGCGACCATTGTCGTCAAGGGCCAGCTCTCGACCCCGCAAGAGTTTGCCGACATCGTGCTCAAGGCCAACCCCGACGGCTCCACGGTGCGCATCGCCGACGTCGCGCGGGTGGAAATCGGCAGCCAGGAATACCAGTTCTCCACGCGCCTGAACGGCAAGCCGTCCACTGCCGTAGCCGTGCAGCTGTCGCCAGGCGCCAACGCGCTGGACACCGCCACCCTGGTGCGCGCAAAAATGGACGAGTTGTCGCGCTACTTCCCGGCCGGCGTGGAGTACAAGATTCCCTACGACACGTCGCCGTTCGTCAAGGTCTCAATCACCAAGGTGGTCTATACCCTCGGCGAGGCGATGCTGCTGGTGTTCGCGGTGATGTTCCTGTTCCTGCAGAACATCCGCTACACGCTGATCCCCACCCTCGTCGTGCCGGTGGCGCTGATGGGCACCTTCGCGACCATGCTCGCGCTGGGGTTCTCGATCAACGTACTGACCATGTTCGGCATGGTGCTGGCCATCGGCATCCTGGTGGACGATGCCATCGTGGTGGTGGAAAACGTCGAGCGGATCATGGCCGAGGAAGGCCTGTCGCCCAAGGAAGCGACGCGCAAGGCCATGGGCCAGATCACCGGGGCGATCATCGGCATCACCCTGGTGCTGGTGGCGGTGTTCATTCCGATGGCGTTCATGCAGGGTTCGGTGGGCGTGATCTACCAGCAGTTCTCGCTGTCGATGGCGACGTCGATCCTGTTCTCGGCCTTTCTCGCGCTGACCTTGACCCCGGCGCTTTGCGCGACCTTGCTCAAACCGATCACCCAAGGCGATCACCACGCCAAGCGCGGTTTCTTTGGCTGGTTCAACCGTGGCTTCGACCGGTTCGGCAACCGCTACCAGGCTTGGGTCGCCTACGCGATGAAACGCAGCGGCCGCTATCTGCTGATTTACGGCGTGCTGCTGGTGGGCATGGGTCTGCTGTTCAGCCGCCTGCCCTCCTCGTTCCTTCCGGTGGAAGACCAGGGCTATACCATCACCGACATCCAACTGCCGCCGGGCGCCAGCAAGAATCGTACGGTGCAGGTGGTGGAACAGATCGAGGCGCACAACGCCGGCGAGCCTGGGGTCGGCGACAGCACGGTGATCCTCGGTTTCAGCTTCTCCGGCAGCGGGCAGAATGCGGCCCTGGCGTTCACCACCCTGAAGGACTGGTCGCAGCGCGGTGGCGACGATTCGGCAGCGTCCATCGCCGATCGCGCCAACCAGGCCTTCGCTGGCATCAAGGACGCCATGGTGTTTTCCGTGCTGCCACCGCCGGTGGACGGCCTCGGCACCTCCAGCGGCTTCGAGTTCCGCTTGCAGGATCGCGGCGGCCTCGGCCACGCCACGCTGATGCAGGCCCGCAGCGATCTGCTCGCCGCCGCGGATAAAAGCCCGGTGCTGATGAACGTGCGCGAAAGCGCCCTGGCGGAAGCGCCGCAGGTGCAACTGGAAGTGGATCGGAAACAGGCGAATGCCTTGGGCATCTCCTTTGCCGACGTGGGCAGCGTGTTGTCCACGGCGGTGGGCTCAGCCTACATCAACGACTTCCCGAACCAGGGCCGCATGCAGCGGGTGGTGGTGCAGGCCGAGGGTGACCAGCGCAGCCAGGTCGAGGACCTGCTGAAGATTCACGTACGCAACAGCAGCGGGAAGATGGTGCCGCTGTCGGCGTTTGTCCAAGCGCGCTGGACCCAGGGGCCGGCGCAGTTGACTCGCTACAACGGTTACCCGGCGGTGAGCATTTCCGGCGAGCCGGCGCCGGGCTACAGCACCGGGCAAGCCATGGCCGAGATCGAACGGCTGGTGGCCCAGGGGCCCAAGGGCATGGGCCAGGAATGGACCGGCCTGTCCCTGCAGGAGCGCTTGTCCGGCAGCCAGGCGCCGATTCTGCTGGGCCTGTCGCTGCTGGTGGTGTTCCTGTGCCTGGCGGCGCTGTACGAGAGCTGGTCGATCCCGACCTCGGTGCTGCTGGTGGTGCCGCTGGGCGTGCTCGGCGCCGTAATGGCGGTGTCGTTGCGTGGCATGCCCAACGATGTGTTCTTCAAGATCGGCCTGATTACCATCATCGGCCTGTCAGCGAAGAACGCCATCCTGATCATCGAATTCGCCAAGAGTCTCTATGACGATGGCCATGACCTGCTCGACGCCACGCTCCAGGCCGCGCGCCTGCGCCTGCGGCCGATCATCATGACCTCGCTGGCGTTCATCCTCGGCGTGGTCCCGCTGGCGATCGCCACCGGAGCCAGCTCGGCGAGCCAGCAGGCGATTGGTACCGGCGTGATCGGCGGGATGATCAGCGCCACGCTGGCGGTGGTGTTTGTCCCGGTGTTTTTTGTGGTGGTGATGAAGCGGGTCGCGCGCAGCAAAACGCGTTGAGGCTGGCTAATTTCCCTGTGGCACAGCCTGGCTCTCGACGCTGGCCAGGGCTTTGTCCGCCAGGCGTCGTACCCAGCCGGCGTCCCTGTCATTGACCACCGCATAACGGTCCGGCGGGAAAAACATCCAGTGATGGGCAACCTCCGCGAGGCGCTTGATCTCATCGGCAGACATCCAGTAAGGCGTCTGCGTCATTGGCAAAGGCGCACCGTCGAAACGCCGGCCAAGCGCCAACTGGGTGCCGGGAGCGAAGGCAATCGCCAGTTGCTGCCGGGGTTGCATCTGCTTCTCCGGCGCGGGCATCTGCCCTACCCGTCGGTAGCAGAAATCGCCGGGAAACTCCTCCTTGAGCACCAACCAGTGTCCGGCCTCGGTCATGGCCAGGATCCACTGCGACACGCCGGAGCTTTGCACCCGCACCAGCTTGTCGTTTTTCCATACCATCAGGCTGCTGCAATCGGGATCAAAGTCGTTGGCCCACAGACTGATGGCCGAGATCAGCGTATGACGCTCAAGCTCGACCAGCCCTTGATCGGGCATCGATTGCCAATAGTGCTTGGTCGGGTCGCGCGAATCGCGCAGGTAATTGGACAATATCCACCCCGCCACGAAAAGCAGCGTCGCCAGCGCCAGCCAGCCCAGGGAGTCACCGACGATCCGATCAACGTCCAGGTCCGGTGCGAACAACTTCTGGCTCAGGCCCAGACACGCCAGGAACACCACGCCCGGCAGCACCAGGCCCATGCTCAATGGCGGCAGCAGTACGACCAACCAACTGAAGTCATGCATGGACGCACGGTCCCGCGCCCAGGCCAGCTCCTGCGCAAGCATCGGGGCCTGCTCTCGCGGACCGATACCTGGATCAGGGGTCTGGAAGCGGAAGAATTGCGTGTGGGAGTCGTCGCGCATGGAGGCGTCATTTCTCTTGAAACGGTCGCGCATCTTCGGCGATTTCTGATTGCGCGAACAGTCTCTCCAGAGTTCCCATTCCTGTGTGGCTGAACCCGCGCTTTCGCGAGCAGGCTCGCTCCCACAGGGG
>NZ_JBHFJB010000015.1:6563-9899 GCF_057334555.1 Pseudomonas sp. AGC41 | reverse complement strand
CTCGCGAAGATGGCGGTAAAGCCAGTGATCAGTCCGCCTGCACCGTCACCTGACGCTGTTCGCCCAAACCTTGAATGCCCAGGCGCATGGTCTGGCCCGGGCGCAGGAACACCGGGTTGGGCTTGATGCCCAGGCCGACACCCGGTGGCGTCCCGGTCGAGATCACGTCGCCGGGCTGCAGGCTCATGCACCGGCTCAGGTAGGCAATCAGTTGCGGCACGCTGAAGATCAGCGTCCGGGTATTGCCGTTCTGATAACGATGCCCGTCGACTTCCAGCCACAGATCCAGCGCGTGGGGATCGGCGATTTCGTCCTTCGTCACCAGCCAGGGTCCAAGCGGGCCGAAGGTGTCGAAGCCTTTGCCCTTGTCCCAGGTGCCGCCGCGTTCGAGTTGCCACTCGCGCTCCGACACATCGTTGATGACGCAATAACCGGCGACATGCTCCATGGCATTCGCTTCGTCGATGTAGCGTCCACCCTTGCCAATGACCACGCCGAGTTCGACTTCCCAATCGGTCTTGAGCGAGCCACGGGGAATCTGCACATCGTCGTTCGGTCCGCAGATGGCGCTGGTCCACTTGTTGAAGATGATCGGTTCTTTCGGCACCTCCATGTTCGACTCGGCGGCATGGTCGGCGTAGTTCAGGCCGATGCAGATGAACTTGCCGACCTGCCCGACGCACGCGCCGATCCGCGGCGGGCCGCCTACGAGCGGCAGGCTGCGCGGGTCGATGGCGGCGAGTCTTGCCAGGCCTTCAGGAGCCAGCGCTTGCCCGGCGATGTCTGGCACGTGGCCCGACAGGTCACGGATCTGATTGTCATCATCCAGCAGCCCGGGCTTTTCCGAACCTTTTTCGCCGTAACGCAACAGTTTCATGAAGTGCTCCTGCTCAAGTGAAAATTCAGAGGCTCATGCCACCGTCAATGACGTGCACCGTCCCGGTGGTGTAGGCAGATGCGTCGCTGCCCAGGTACAGCGCCAGTTGCGCAACCTCCTCGGTGCTGCCGATGCGCCCCATGGGCTGGCGGTCGAGAAACTGCCGGTAGACCTGTTCCTCCTCGACACCCTGCTGCGCCGCCTGGTCGGCAATGCGCTGGCGCAGCGAAGGCGAATCCACGGTGCCGGGGCATATCGCATTGCAACGGATACCCTGGCTGACGAAGTCGATGGCGACGGACTTGGTCAGCCCGACTACCGCCGCCTTGCTGGCAGCATAGGCGAAACGATTGGGCACGCCCTTGATACTGGACGCTACCGACGACATGTTGATGATCGACCCGCCGCCACGCGCCAGCATACCTGGCAGAAACGCGCGGATCATGCGGTACATGGCGCTGACATTGAGCTCCATCGAGCGCGCCCAGGCGGCTTCGTCGCATTCGAGAATAGTGCCGCTGTGCACGTAGCCGGCGCAGTTGAAGAGCACGTCCAGCCCGCCAATCCGCTCGCGGGCAGCGTCGATGGCGCTGGCCGAGGTGACATCCAGGAGCATCGGCGTGACCCCCTCAATGCCCGCCAGCGCGCGAATATCGATATCACTGGCGAACACCTCGGCGCCGGCCTGGGCGAAGGCCACGGCGCTGGCCAGGCCGATGCCCTGTCCGGCCGCCGTCACCAGCATCCGCTTGCCTTGCAGGTTCATGCGGTCTCCAGTTGCGCGGCCGTGGGCGCGGTCTTGGCTGTCCTGCCGAGCATCGAGGCGGGAATCGCCAGGATCAAACCGCCGCTGACCAACAGGCACAGCGCCAGGACGTACGTACCGTTGTTGATATTGCCCGTCAGGGTTTCCGCCACGGCCGTGATCATCGAACCGGTGAAGCCCGACAGGTTGCCGATCGCGTTGATCATGCCGATCCCGGCTGCGGCGGCGACGCCCGACAGCACAGTGCCCGGCAGGGTCCAGAAAATCGGCATCAGGCTGAGGATTCCCGAGGCGGAGACGCTGAGGAACAGCACCGACAACACCAGGTTATCGGCAAAAAACGCGCTGAGGATCAGCCCGGCGCCACCAATGAATGCCGGAATGGCTGCGTGCAGGCGCCGTTCACCGGTGCGGTTGGAGTGCCGCGCATTGAGCAGCATCGCCACCACGGCCACCGAATAAGGAATCGCGGTGAGCAAGCCGATGTGCAGGCTGTTGGTGATGCCGGTGCTCTTGATGATCGACGGCATCCAGAAGGCCAGGCCGTAGAAACCGGTGTTGAAGGTCAGCAGGATCAGCACCAGCAACCAGACGCGAGGGTTGAAGAACACTTCGCTCAAGCGCGAAGCCTTGCCCTGGTTGTCGGTTTGCAGGTTGGCCTTGAGCAGGGCCTTTTCCGCTGCCGACAGCCACTTGGCCTTGTCGATGTTGTCGGCCAGGCAGACGATCACCACGAAGGCCATGATGATCGAAGGAATGCCCTCGATGATCAGCATCCACTGCCAGCCGGACATGCCCTGCACGCCTTGCATGCTGTTCATCAGCCAGCCGGACAGGATCCCGCCCAGTGTCAGGCTGACCGGCAACGCCAGCAGGAACCCGGACATCACCCGGCTCTGCCGGTGAGTCGGGAACCAGTAGTTGAGGTAGAGGATCACGCCGGGGAAAAAGCCTGCTTCACAGATGCCCAACAGGAAACGCAGCACATAGAACATCGTGCTCGATTCGATGTGGAAGAACGCCGCCAGCGGCACCGTGTAGGCCACGGCCATGGAGATCACCGCCCAACTGAGCATGATCCGGGCGATCCAGAACCGCGCGCCCAGACGATGCAGCAACAGGTTGCTGGGGACCTCGAAGAGGAAATAGCCCCAGAAAAACATACTGGCGCCCAGGGCGTACACTGTATTGCTGAACTGCAATTCGGCGAGCATGTCGAGCTTGGCGAAGCCGATATTGACCCGATCGAGGTATGCCGCCATGTAGCACAACAGCAGTACTGGCAGGATCCGCCAGATCACCTTGCGGTAGGTCCGGTCTTCGAAATCCAGTTCGCCGGCTTGCGCCTGGGCGGGCAACGGCTCGGAGATGGTTTGCATGAGGTAACCCCTGATTGTTGTTATTGGGTCACGTCGAATGAGCGGCTCATCCGGCGATTGAACGAGGACTCTACTGTCGCGGAGCGATTCTTTCCCAATGGCATTTTTGGATTAGTTGATAACCGGTTGTTATCGGAATCCGAGGGGCTACTGCGTAGCCCAGCGGGAGCAAGCTCCCTCGCCACGGGGTTTGGTGCTGGCTGGGCCCATGTCTTCGCGAGCAGGCTCGCTCCCACAGGGTCTGTGGTTTACCTCAACTCTGCGGTTGAAGAAAATCCATTGTGGGAGCGAGCCTGCTCGCGAAGGCGGCAGCA
>NZ_JBHFJB010000015.1:0-6535 GCF_057334555.1 Pseudomonas sp. AGC41 | reverse complement strand
GCGGCAGCACTGTCAACCACTCTGGCGGGCGTTGTCCTTGAGAATCTCGGCAAACTCCAGCGCCGCGCCCACCAGCGGCTCGTCTTTTCGCGTGAGGATGCCGTAATCCTGCGGCACCAGGTGCAACGGGGTATCGAGGGTCTTGAGCTGGCCGCTTTCCAGCAGCGGGTCAACCATGGCATTGGGCAACATGCCGATCATCGGGCCGCGTTTCAGCACCTGAAGGAAAGTCTGCATGGAAATCGTATCGATGGTGTTGCGCGGCATCCGCACGCCCGCTTCGGCGAACGCCAGTTCCATGCGGGCGCGGATCGGCGTGCCGACCGGGTAGAGAATCCACGGCAGGTCCACCAGTTGCTGCAGCGATATCGGCCCGGCGTCTGCCAGCGGGTGCCGGTCGTTGACGACGATGCAGAACGGTTCCGGAGCCAAGGGCTGGAAGTCGTAGCGCTGCTGTTGGCTCTGCTCGGTAAACCGCGCCACGGCCAGGTCGAGCTTCTTTTCCTCCAGCATCTTCATCAGATGATTGCTGGTCTGCTCTACCACCTCGATGGACAACAAGGGCCAGCGCTGCTTGATCTGCAGGATCGCCTCGGGCAGGGCCACCGCCGTCGCGGCAAAGATGCCGCCGACCTTGAGATAGCCATGCCCGCCGTCCCGCAGGCTGCTGATCTGCTCGACGAACGAGCGCGCGTCATTCAAAGCGATCTGGGCGTAGCGCAGCACATGTTCGCCCAGCGCGGTGGGCGGCATGCTGCGCGGGCGCCGCTCGAACAGGGCGAAGCCGAGCAGGCTCTCGATTTCCTTGAGCATCTTGCTCACCGCCGGCTGGCTGAGGTTCATCTGTTCGGCCGCCAGGTGCATGTTGCAGGTGCGGCCCAAGGTATCGATCAGCAGCAGATGGCGGAATTTGAGCCAGCCGCAGAAGCTGGAAAAGGACAGATCGGACATGGGCAACCCTCACGATGCAATAACCGCACGTTATCAGATACTGAATATATCTCATTGGAGTTCATCACCAGCGCGCCCTAGCTTGAAAGCTTTACGAACCAGGAAGACTGCCCATGTCGCTGATGCTTACCCCCGAGAACACGCTGCCGGTCGATAGCCTGGCCGGCACCCTGATTGGTCGTGCCTGGGTCCCCGGCCGGGTCGCCGGGCCTTCGCCAGTCGTGCTGCGCAGCGACGGAGTGTTCGACCTGTCGGAGCGTTTCGCGACCTTGAGCGATTTGCTGGAAACCCCCTCGCCGGTGACAGCGGTCAGGCAAACGCCGGGCACGTTCATCGCCAGCGTCGACGCACTGCTGGCCAACACCGGCATGCATGCTGACCCGGCCAGGCCCTTCCTGTTGCCGCCGCTGGACTTGCAAGTGATCAAGGCCGCCGGCGTGACCTTCGCCGCGAGCATGATCGAGCGGGTGATCGAGGAGCAGGCTGGCGGTGACGCGGCCCGGGCCGAAGCCGTGCGCGCGACGGTGCACAGCGTCATCGGCGACAACCTGCGTTCGATCGTCCCGGGTTCCGAGCAAGCCATGCGCCTCAAGGCCTTCCTTATCGAACAGGGCATGTGGTCGCAGTATCTGGAAGTCGGCATCGGGCCGGACGCGGAAATCTTCACCAAGGCGCCGGTGCTGGCCGCCGTCGGCAGCGGCAGCCAGATCGGCATTCATCCGGCCTCGCAATGGAACAACCCGGAACCGGAAGTGGTGCTGGCGGTGAACAGCCGTGGCCAGATCCACGGCGCCACCCTGGGCAACGACGTCAACCTGCGGGACATCGAAGGCCGCAGCGCGTTGTTGCTGAGCAAGGCCAAGGACAACAATGCCTCGTGCGCCATCGGGCCGTTCATTCGGTTGTTCGATGAACACTTCAGCCTGGACGACGTGCGGGCCTGCGAGGTCGATCTGCAGGTACACGGCGAAGACGGTTACCGCCTGCACGGCTGCAGCTCCATGAGTCAGATCAGCCGCGACCCGCAGGACCTCGCAGGCCAGACACTCAACGCCAACCACCAATACCCGGATGGCTTCCTGCTGTTTCTCGGTACCCTGTTCGCCCCCACCGAGGATCGCGACCACGCCGGCAGCGGTTTCACCCACAAACTGGGCGACCGGGTCAGTATCAGCAGCCCGTTGCTCGGCAGTTTGCATAATCAGGTGACTCACAGCTGCGAGGCCGCGCCCTGGACCTTCGGCGTCGGCGCCTTGCTGCGTAATCTCGCCGCGCGGGGGCTGCTCGATCGCTGAGCCCGACAGATCGTCGATTCATCCAATTACAAGAGAGCAATGAATCATGAGTGACACGCCAAAACGCCGCCTGCGCAGCGAGCAGTGGTTCAACGACCCGGCTCACGCGGACATGACCGCCCTGTACGTCGAGCGCTACATGAACTACGGGATGACTCGCGAAGAGCTGCAATCGGGTCGGCCGATCATCGGCATCGCCCAGACCGGCAGCGACCTGACGCCCTGCAATCGTCATCACCTGGAGCTGGCACAAAGGGTCAAGGCCGGTATTCGCGACGCCGGTGGCATCCCGATGGAATTCCCGGTCCACCCGATCGCCGAACAGTCACGCCGGCCCACCGCCGCCCTGGATCGCAACCTGGCCTACCTGGGCCTGGTGGAAATTCTCCATGGCTACCCGTTGGACGGCGTGGTGCTCACCACCGGCTGCGACAAGACCACCCCGGCGTGCCTGATGGCGGCGGCAACCACCGACCTGCCGGCCATCGTGTTGTCCGGCGGGCCGATGCTCGACGGCCATCACAAGGGCGAACTGATCGGCTCCGGCACCGTGCTCTGGCACGCACGCAACCTGATGGCCGCCGGCGAAATCGACTACGAAGGCTTCATGGAAATGACCACGGCGGCATCGCCCTCCGTGGGTCACTGCAACACCATGGGCACCGCGCTGTCGATGAACGCCCTGGCCGAAGCCCTCGGCATGTCGCTGCCCGGTTGTGCGAGCATTCCGGCGCCCTATCGCGAGCGCGGGCAGATGGCCTACGCCACCGGCAAGCGCATCTGCGAACTGGTCCGCCAGGACGTGCGCCCGTCCCGGATCATGACCCGCGAGGCGTTCGAAAACGCCATCGCCGTCGCCTCGGCACTCGGCGCATCGAGCAACTGCCCGCCGCACCTGATTGCCATCGCCCGGCACATGGGCGTCGACCTGAGCCTGGACGACTGGCAGCGGATCGGCGAAGACGTGCCGCTGCTGGTCAACTGCATGCCGGCCGGCAAATACCTCGGCGAAGGCTTCCACCGCGCTGGCGGCGTGCCGGCGGTCATGCATGAATTGCAGAAGGCCGGGCGCCTGCACGAAGACTGCGCCACAGTCAGCGGCAAGACGATTGGCGAAATCGTCAGCAGCAGCCTGACCAGCAACGCCGATGTGATCTACCCGTTTGCTACCCCGCTCAAGCATCGCGCCGGATTCATCGTGCTCAGCGGCAATTTTTTCGACAGTGCGATCATGAAGATGTCGGTGGTCGGCGAGGCGTTTCGCAAGACCTACCTGTCCGAGCCCGGCGCCGAAAACAGCTTCGAAGCCCGGGCAATCGTGTTTGAAGGACCGGAGGATTACCACGCGCGGATCGACGACCCGGCGCTGGACATCGACGAGCGCTGCATCCTGGTCATTCGCGGCGTTGGCACCGTGGGTTATCCCGGCAGCGCCGAGGTGGTGAACATGGCGCCGCCCGCGGCGCTGATCAAACGCGGCATCGACTCCCTGCCCTGCCTCGGCGACGGCCGCCAGAGCGGCACATCGGCGAGCCCGTCGATCCTCAACATGTCCCCGGAAGCAGCGGTGGGCGGCGGCCTGGCGCTGCTGCAAACCAACGACCGGCTGCAAGTGGACCTGAACACCCGCACCGTCAACCTGTTGGTCGACGAGGCCGAAATGGAACGGCGCCGGCGCGAATGGACACCGAACATCCCGCCCTCGCAAACGCCCTGGCAGGAACTCTATCGGCAACTGGTCGGGCAGCTGTCCACCGGCGGCTGCCTGGAGCCGGCCACTTTGCATTTGCGGGTAATCGCCCGCAGCGGCGAGCCGCGGCATTCGCACTGACTCGAGGCGCCCGGTCGTGAGTGGCCGGGCGCTTGGGAGCACTTAAAGAAGCGTCCTACATCCCCCGTCCCCTTGTCTGACTTATTTCCCTAGCCTTCCTCGGCAAAGTCTCGCGCACCCGATTTTTCGCGAGATGCCTGCCGATGTTCGACCGATTTTTCCCGCCGCCCCCTGATCAGGCCGCTTCCTGATGGATCAGGTGCGCCGCATCGAGGCGGAACTCGACAGCTTCAAAGACAGCCTTTCCCTCTATCGCGAACAACTCGACCGCTGGTACGCCCGTGCGGCGGACCGGGCCAGCCAGGCGGCCGACTTGCCTTCGCTGATGGGCATGGAACGGGTGCTTCTTTTTGCTGGCAGCGCCACGACGGTCAGTAGCCGCGACAGCGATTTCCACTCGACTGTGGCCCGATGCCCCAAGGGTGGGGTCCTGACGATCGAGAGCAAGCTCGAATCGGTGTACGACATTCCGCTCGGCGACATCGTGGTGGATGTAGTGTCGGTGGACAGCGGCGAGGTCACCCCGGTCCAGCTGGATGCCCAGGGTGTCGGGACCTTCAAAGGCGAAGCGGGTCGCTACTACCGGGTCCACGTTCAAAGCGAAGTCACCCCCAGGCAGATCGAGGACCTGTTTTCTTCCTACGACGGCCTGACTGCTGATCTGACGGACTGGCTGCGTAGCGAATGGCGGGGTTTCAAGCCGCAGTGGGCGCAGCAATCGTCGGCGACGTCGGCGGCCGCGGTGGGCAATGGCCTGCTCGCCGGCGGTTGGGCGGCCATCGAAGGCGTGTGGGACAGCATCAGCTTGCTCTCCGACATCCTCAAGGACCCGAGCCGGTTTGGCGATCAGTTGGGCAGCGGTGCGGCGGACCTGGTCAAACTTGCCGAGTCGTCCCCGCTGGTGATGGCCAGGCTGCAATTGCTCGCCAGCGACGAAGCGGCGCTGTGCCTGCTGGTGCGCACCGCGAGTCTCTGGCTGGACATGCTGCCGCCCAGCGAAGTGGCCGGCGGCACGGCCAAAGCGTTGTCCATGGTGGTCGTACAGTTGGTGATCGACCTGCTGATCGGCGTGGTCCTGACCTTCGCCGGGGCGGGCGCGGGAATTGCCTATCTATCGCTGCGACTGGTCCGCCACGGCGCACGGCTACTGGACGCGGTGACGCGTTTCATCCGGGCGATCTTCACGCTGGTGAACGGGTTCATGACCTACGTGGACCGCTACAAAACCGTGGCGGCACGAGGCATCGCCGCTGGCGTGAAAAAAGGCCGGATGCAATTACGCTGGGACGCGCAGCGCAACACCACGCTGAAAAAAGACGAACCCCACGACGACGCCCCGACCCCATCGAAAAACCCCAACGGCGACCCCGCCGACAGCGCCGCCCAGACCCGCACCGACGGCTGCCCGGTGTCGATGGTCACCGGCGAGGAACTGCTGACCCTGGAGGACGGCACCCTCGACGGGCGCTTGCCCTTCGTCTTCACCCGCCTCTACCGCACCAGCGCCGCCGAGCTGGACATCGGCCTTGGCCGCGGCTGGAGCCATGGCCTGGCCCATCGCCTGGTGATCGAGGGCGAACAGGTGACCTGGATCGACCAGGAAAACCGCCGCACCAGCTTTCCTCGCCCCAGCCTGCAGCGTCCAGCGATCCACAACAGCCTGGCCCGCGCGGCGATTTACCTGAGCCGCGAGCCGGACGAACTGATCATCGCCCAGCCCGGCGAAGACGCGCCTTTCCTGCACTTTCGCGACGGTCATCTGACGGCGCTGAGCGATCGGTACGACAACCGCCTGACCGTCCAGCGCAACATCTACGGAGACATCAGCCGCCTGGACAACGGCGCCCGGCGCGGCCTGCGGTTGCGCTACGAGCATCGTCACCTGGTCGCCATCGACTATCAGAGCTTTCACCCCGAACAGCATCCGGACGAAGCCTGGCGCACCGAACAGACGCTGGTGACCTACCGCTACGACGGCCGTTTCCGACTGATCGAGGCGACCAACGCCGCCGGCGAAAGCGAGCGCTACGACTACGACGACCAGCACGTCATCCTCCAGCGGCAATTGGCCGGCGGCGCGAGTTTTTATTGGGAATGGCAAGGCCTCGGCCCGGCGGCGCGCTGTGTGCGGCACTGGGCGTCCTTCGCGCAGATGGACAGCCACTACAGCTGGGGCGAGGACGGCAGCGTCACGGTCCGGCATCTGGACGGCAGCCAGGAAGTGTACGTCCACGATGACCGGGCGCGGCTGGTGCGCCAGGTCGATCCCGTTGGCGGCGAACAGCTCAAGGCCTATGACCAGCAGGGTCGGTTGACCGCCGAGCAGGATCCGCTGGGCGCGGTGACCGAGTACCGCTACGACGAAGCCGGACGGCTGGTGGCGCTGATTCCCCCTGAAGGCGAGCCGACGTCCTACGAATACCGTAACGGTTTCCTGCACGCCCGGCAGCGCGGCAAA
>NZ_JBHFJB010000014.1:7384-10995 GCF_057334555.1 Pseudomonas sp. AGC41 | reverse complement strand
GCGAAGGAGCCGTCACCTTCAACAGCCCAGCCAGCTGACCCAGCGCTTTCGCGAGCAAGCTCGCTCCCACATGGATGGCTGATTATTCTCCAAATCCCTGTTCCACCTCGCTACTCGACACAAATTCCCAATCGCTAATTTTTCCGGTTTGCATTCGTTTCATAGGGACGACTTGCCTTTGTGCCTCTGTGCCCACTGATTCCGGATACCCCAGAAATGAATGCTGAAGACGCCTTGAAACTTGCTCGCCGGTTTATCGGGTTGCCCCTGGACAAGCGCCAGATGTTCCTGGCAGCGCTGGACAAGGAGGGCGTGGATTTCAGCCGTTTCCCCATTCCCCAAGGCGTCGAAGCCGACGACCGCCGGGCCCTGTCCTATGCCCAGCGCCGCATGTGGTTTCTCTGGCAACTGGACCCCGACAGCGGCGCCTACAACTTGCCCGGCGCGGTGCGGCTCAAGGGCGCGCTGAGCCTGTCGGCGCTGGAGCAGGCCTTCGCCAGCCTGGTGGCCCGCCATGAAACCCTGCGCACAGTGTTCCAGCGCCAGGCCGACGACAGCCTGGTGCAAGTACCCACCGATGCGCCGCTGGTGATCGAGCAACAGGACCTCAGCGCATTGCCGGCCAGCGAGCGCGAGCAGGCAGTACGTCAAGCCGCCGAAGCACAATCGATGCGCCCCTTCGACCTGTCGAATGGTCCCTTGCTGCGGGTCGAACTGCTCAAGCTAGATCAGCAGGAGCATGTGTTGCTGCTGACCTTGCATCACATCGTCTCCGACGGCTGGTCGATGAACGTGCTGATCGACGAGTTCATCCGCTGCTACGACGCCCACGAGGCAGGCGTGGCCCCGCAACTGGCCGACCTGCCGATCCAGTACAGCGACTATGCGCTGTGGCAGCGTCGCTGGCTGGAGGCCGGCGAGCAGGCGCGGCAGCTGGCGTACTGGCAGGCACAACTGGGCGATGAACATCCGGTGCTGGAGTTGCCCACCGACCATTCGCGCCCGGCCATGCCCAGCTATCGCGGCAGCCGCTATGAATTCGCCATCGACGCCGGGTTGGCGGAGCAACTGCGCAGCACAGCCCAGCAGCAGGGCGTCACGCTGTTCATGCTGCTGCTCGGCGCGTTCAATGTGCTGCTGCATCGCTACAGCGGCCAGTCCGATATCCGCGTCGGCGTGCCGATTGCCAATCGCAACCGTGATGAGGTCGAAGGGCTGATCGGCTTCTTCGTCAATACCCAGGTACTGCGTACCGAACTGGACGGCCAGCTCCGTGTCGACGAGTTGCTGCGCCGGGTCAAGGAAACCGCGCTCGGCGCCCAGGCCCATCAGGACCTGCCGTTCGAGCGTCTGGTCGAAGCGCTCAAGCTGGAGCGCAGCCTCAGCCATACGCCGCTGTTCCAGGTGATGTACAACCATCAGCCGCACGTGGCGGACGTCACCACGATCCGCACGGCGTCCGGGCTGGAACTGGGCATGATCGAATGGCAGGCGCGCACCACCCAGTTCGACCTGACCCTGGACACTTATGAAAAGGCCGGCACGCTGCACGCGGCGCTGACCTACGCCAACGACCTGTTCGAGGCGCCGAGCATCGCGCGCATGGCCCGGCATTGGCTGCAATTGCTCACCGCGATGATCGCTGATCCGTCCCGGCGCATCGGCGAACTGCCGCTGCTCGACGCCGACGAACACGCCACCCTGGTCCATGGTTGGAACGCCACGGCGCAACGCTACCCGACCGCGCAGTGCATGCATCAACTGATTGAAGCCCAGGTGGCGCGCACCCCGGACGCACCGGCGCTGGTGTTTGGTGAGCAAACCCTGAGCTACGCCGAGCTCGATGCCCGCGCCAATCGACTGGCCCACCTGCTGCGTGAGCGCGGCGTGCGGCCGGACAGCCTGGTGGGGATCTGCGTCGAGCGCTCGCTGGAAATGGTGGTGGGCCTGCTGGCGATTCACAAGGCCGGCGGCGCCTATGTGCCGCTGGACCCTGAGTACCCGCAGGAGCGCCTGGCCTATATGATCGAGGACAGCGCCATCGGCTTGCTGCTGGCCCAGCGCTCGCTGTCGGCGGCGCTGCCAACCGACGGCGTCGAGGTGATCGAACTCGACCAGGCGGCCGGCTGGCTCGACGGCTACAGCGACCATCGTCCCGACATCACGCTTGATCCGCTGAACCTGGCCTACGTGATCTACACCTCCGGCTCCACCGGCAAACCCAAGGGCGCCGGCAACAGTCACGCGGCATTGGTCAATCGCTTGTGCTGGATGCAGCAGGCCTATGGCCTGGACGGCAGCGACGCGGTGTTGCAGAAAACCCCGTTCAGCTTCGACGTGTCGGTGTGGGAATTCTTCTGGCCGCTGATGACCGGAGCCCGACTGGTAGTCGCCGCGCCGGGCGTGCACCGCGATCCGCTGCAACTGATCGGGACCATCAAGCGCCATGGCATCAGCACGCTGCACTTCGTGCCGTCGATGCTGCAAGCGTTCATTCATGAGTCGGGCGTGGAAAGCTGCCAAGGCTTGAAGCGCATCGTTTGCAGTGGAGAAGCGCTGCCGCTGGACGCGCAGCACCAGGTCTTCGCCAAACTGCCTAACGCCGCGCTCTACAACCTGTACGGCCCGACCGAAGCGGCCATCGACGTGACCCACTGGACCTGTGTCGATGAAGGCGCCGATTGCGTGCCGATCGGTGTTCCCATCGCCAACCTGCGCACCCATGTGCTCGATGCCGATCTGTCGCCGGTGCCGTGGGGCGTGGCGGGTGAGTTGTACCTGGGCGGGGCGGGGCTGGCGCGCAGTTATCACCAGCGTCCGGCGCTGACCGCCGAGCGTTTTGTGCCGTGCCCGTTCCATGCCGGCGCACGCCTGTATCGCACCGGTGATCGCGTGCGCCAGCGCGCCGACGGCGTTATCGAATACCTCGGCCGCCTCGATCATCAGGTCAAGCTACGCGGCCTGCGCATCGAGCTCGGCGAAATCGAAACCCGCCTCATGCAGCACCCGCTGGTGCGCGAGGCCGTGGTGCTGGTCCAGGACGGCAAGCACCTGGTGGGTTACCTGGTGCTGGATAACAGCGAGCCGCACGAGCAGTGGCAGCAGGACCTGAGGGCTTGGCTGCTGGCGAGCCTGCCGGAATACATGGTGCCGACCTATCTGATGCTGTTGGCCAGATTGCCCGTTACCGCCAACGGCAAGCTCGACCGCAAGGCCCTGCCACAACCGGACGCCGCGCCCCGGCAAACATTCGTCGCCCCGCAGGATGCGCTGCAAATCGCCCTGGCCGAAATATGGCAGGACGTACTCGGCGTGGAGCGCGTCGGCCTCGAAGACAACTTCTTCGAGCTGGGCGGCGACTCGATCATTTCCATCCAGGTGGTAAGCCGCGCGCGGCAGGCCGGTATCCGCATTCATCCCCGTGATCTGTTCCAGTACCAGACCGTGCGCAGCCTGGCGCTGGTCGCCACTCGCGCCAGCCAGAGTGCCGTGGATCAGGCGCCAGTCACCGGCAATGCTGTGCTTGGGCCGATCCAGCGGCAGTTCTTCTCCCAGGCGATGCAGGCCCGTGACCACTGGAACCAGTCGCTGTTGCTGACCGCCCGCGCGCC
>NZ_JBHFJB010000014.1:0-7364 GCF_057334555.1 Pseudomonas sp. AGC41 | reverse complement strand
CCGCGGCGCTGAGCTGCGTCATCAACCACCACGACGCCTTGCGTTTGCGCTTTGTCGAAGACGCCGACGGTTGGCGGCAGGGCCACGGGCCGCTTGTGCAAAACGCCGATCTTTGGCAACGCGATGCCCGATCCGTCGAAGACCTCAATGCACTCTGCGACGAGGCGCAACGCAGCCTGAACCTGCAGGACGGTCCGCTGCTGCGCGCCATGCTGGTGAACCTGGCCGACGGGAGCCAGCGGCTGGCGTTGATCATTCATCACCTGGTAGTGGACGGTGTGTCGTGGCGCGTGTTGCTGGAAGACTTGCAGCAAGCCTACGAACAACTGGCGGCGGGCGGCGCGGTCACGTTGCCGGCCAAGACCAGCGCGTTCCAGAGCTGGACCGCGCGGTTGAGCGCCGAAGCGTCGCGCTTCGACGATCAGTTGGCTTATTGGCAAGCCCAGCACCAGGGCGCGGCGAACATTCCTTGTGATCGTCCGCAAGGCAGCCTGCAAAATACCCACGGCGCGAAGATCGAATGGCGCCTGGACACCGAGCTGACCCGGCAGTTGCTGCAACAGGCCCCAGCGGCCTATCGCACCCAGGTCAACGACCTGTTGCTGACCGCGCTGGCCCGCACCATCAGCCACTGGAGTGGGCAGTCGGACACGCTGGTGGAACTGGAAGGCCATGGCCGCGAAGAACTGTTCGACGACATCGACCTGACCCGCACGGTCGGTTGGCTGACCAGCCTGTTCCCGGTGAAGCTCACCGTTGCCGACGACCTCGACGGTTCGATCAAGACCGTCAAGGAGCAACTGCGCGGCGTGCCGGACAAAGGCCTGGGGTATGGCGTGCTGCGGCACCTGGCGGCGCCTTCGGTACAAGCGACATTGGCCGGTCTGGCGCAACCGCGCATCACCTTCAATTACCTCGGCCAGTTCGACCGTCAGTTCGACGAAACGGCGCTGTTGCTGCCATCCGGCGAAAGCAGTGGCGTCGCCCAGGACCCGACCGCGCCGCTGGCCAACTGGCTGACCGTGGAAGGCCAGGTGCATGGCGGCGAGCTGGCGCTGAGCTGGGGGTTCAGCCGTGAAATGTTCGACAGCGCGACCGTGCAGCAACTGGCCGATCGATACGCCCTCGAGCTCAAGGCGCTGATTCGACATTGCGTCAGTCTGGCGACGCCGCAAGCGACGCCGTCGGACTTCCCGCTGGCGCAAATCAGCCAGGCGCAGCTCGACCATCTGCCGGTGGCGGCTGGCCAACTCGACGATATCTACCCGCTGTCACCGATGCAGCAGGGCCTGTTGTTCCACACGCTGTACGAGCAGGCGGCGGGCGAATACGTCAACCAGCTGCGGGTGGACGTGCAAGGCCTGGACGCCGAGCGATTCCGTGCGGCGTGGCAGGCCACCGTCGCCGCGCAAGATATCCTGCGCAGCGGCTTCGTCTGGCAGGGCCAATTGCCGCAGCCGCTGCAGATTGTCCACAAGCAGCTGCAGTTGCCGTTCACGGTGCTCGACTGGCGCGAGCGTACCGAGCAGAGCGAGACCCAAGCCCAGGCCCTTGCCGCCCTGGCTGACGCCGAACGCGCGCAAGGTTTCGATCTGAGCCAGGCGCCGCTGTTGCGCCTGGTGCTGGTGCAGACCGGCGCCGAGCAGTGGCATCTGATCTACACCCATCACCACATCCTGATGGACGGCTGGAGCAATTCGCAGTTGCTCGGCGAGGTCATGCAGCGCTACAACGGCCACGCGCCGGGCCGCACCGCCGGACGTTATCGCGATTACATCGCCTGGCTGCAACGCCAGGATGGCCAGCTCAGCCAGGACTTCTGGAGCGAGCAACTGGCCGCGCTGCAAGAACCGACCCGGCTCGCCCGCGCGGCTTTGGGTGATGCTGGCCAGAGCGGCCATGGCGATCACTTCCTGACGCTGGATGCGCCACGCACGAAGGCGCTGGAGACCTTCGCCCGTCGGCAGAAAGTCACCGTCAACACGCTGGTGCAAGCGGCGTGGCTGCTGTTGCTGCAACGCTATACCGGGCACCAGACCGTGGCATTTGGCGCGACCGTGGCCGGGCGGCCGGCGGATCTGCCCGGCATCGAACAGCAGGTCGGACTGTTCATCAACACCCTGCCGGTGATCGGCACGCCGCGCCCCGACCAGACCGTCGGCCAGTGGCTGCAAGCGGTGCAGACGCAGAACCTGAGCCTGCGGGATTTCGAGCACACGCCGTTGGCGGACATCCAGCGTTGGGCCGGGCAGGGCGGGGAGGCGTTGTTCGACAACCTCCTGGTGTTCGAGAACTACCCGATCGCCCAAGCCTTGCAGCAGGGCACCGACAGCGACGTCACCTTTGTCGACGTGGCCAATCTGGAGCAGACCCACTATGCCCTGAGCGTGGCGGTCACCCTCGGTGAACAACTGGCGCTGCATTACAGCTACGAGCGTCGACAGTTCGCCGACGAGGTCATCAATCAGATCAGTGCTCACCTGCTGCACCTGCTTGAGCAATTCAGCCAGGACGCCGAACGCAGCCTGGGCGAAATCGCCTTGGCCAGCGTTGCGGAACACGCGCGGCAACAGGCCGACAACCACCCGCAGCCGTATCCGGTGGACATCGCCGTGCATCAGCGGATCGCCGCGTTGGCGACCGAGCGCCCGCAGCGCACGGCAGTAATCTTCAATGACCGGCACTTCAGCTACGGCGAGATCGACCAACGCGCGAACCAGTTGGCCCATGCCTTGATCGCCCGTGGTGTCGGCGCCGAAACCCGCGTCGGCGTGGCCCTGCCGCGCAGCGAAAGCGTGATCGTCGCGTTGCTGGCGGTGCTCAAGGCCGGCGGCGCCTACGTGCCGTTGGACATCAGCTATCCCCGGGAACGCCTGGCCTACCTGATGGAAGACGCCGGCCTGGCTTTGTTGATCAGTGACTCGCCGGTGGCGGCGCAATTGCCAGTGGCCGGATCGCTGCCGCTGCTGGAGCTGGATCGGGTCGATCTGCGCGAGCTGCCGGTCAGTGCGCCGCAGGTGCGACTCGATCCGCAGAACCTCGCCTACGTCATCTACACCTCCGGCTCCACCGGCAACCCCAAGGGCGTCAGCGTGGCCCACGGTCCGCTGGCGATGCACTGCCAGGCCATCGGCGAGCGCTATGAAATGCGCGACAGCGATTGTGAATTCCATTTCATGTCGTTCGCTTTCGACGGGGCCCACGAGCGCTGGCTCACCAGCCTGATCCACGGCGCCTCGCTGCTGGTTCGCGATGACAGCCTGTGGACCCCGGAACAAACCTACAACGCCATGCGCGAGCACGGCGTGACGGTGGTCGCGTTCCCGCCGGTGTACCTGCAACAACTGGCCGAGCACGCCGAGCGTGAAGGCAACCCGCCGAAAGTGCGCATCTACTGCTTCGGCGGTGACGCGGTGGCCAACGCCAGCTTCGAACGGGTCAAGCGCGCCTTGCAGCCTGAGTACATCATCAACGGCTACGGCCCGACCGAAACCGTGGTCACGCCTTTGATCTGGAAGGCCGGCTGCGAGGTGGCTTGTGGCGCGGCCTACGCGCCGATTGGCAGCCGCATCGGCGACCGCAGTGCCTACGTGCTCGATGCCGACCTGAACCTGCTGCCCCAGGGCATGCCCGGTGAGCTGTACCTGGGCGGCACCGGCCTGGCCCGGGGTTACCTGAACCGTCCGGGGCTGACCGCCGAGCGTTTTGTCGCCGACCCGTTCAGCGCCGGCGGCTTGCTCTACCGTACCGGCGACCTGGTACGCCAGCGCGCCGACGGCACCTTCGATTACCTCGACCGTATCGACAACCAGGTGAAGATCCGCGGTTTCCGCATCGAGCTGGGGGAAATCGAAGCCAGCCTGCAAGCCCTCGACGGCGTGCGCGAAGCGGTGGTCGTAGCCCAGGAGGGGGCTGCCGGCAACGGCAAGCGCCTGGTGGGCTACGTCGTGGCTGATCAATGGGTGCCGGATGACTTCGCAGAGAATCTGCGCGAACAACTCAAGGCGACCTTGCCGGCGCACATGGTCCCGGCCTATCTGCTGTTGCTCGAACGGCTGCCGCTGACCCCCAACGGCAAGCTCGATCGCAAGAACCTGCCCAAGCCCGACGCCAGCCAATTGCAGCAAAGCTACAGGGCGCCGCGCAGCGCGCTGGAGCAGCAACTCGCGGCGATCTGGCAGGACGTGCTCAAGCTTGAGCGGGTGGGCCTGCGGGATAACTTCTTCGAACTGGGCGGCGATTCCATCGTCTCGATCCAGGTGGTCAGCCGCGCCCGTCAGGCCGGGATTCACTTGACGCCCAAGGACCTGTTCCAGCACCAGACGCTAGAGATGCTGGCGACCGTGGCCCGCCAGGGCGAAGCCGCGCAAGTCATCGATCAGGGCCCGGTGACGGGTGAGCTGGCGCTGCTGCCAGTGCAACGCTTGTTCTTCGAGCAAGCGATACCGCAACGTCATCACTGGAACCAGGCGGTGCTGCTCAAGCCGACCGAGCCTCTGAAGGCATCGACTCTGAACCAGGCGCTGAGCGCTCTGGTGTTGCATCACGATGGCCTGCGCTTGAGCTTCACGGAGCAGGGCGAAGGCTGGAAGGCGGCTTACCGTCCTGCGCACGTTCACTGCGAAGACCTGCTCTGGACCGTCGACGCGCCTGACGCCTCGGCCTTGCAAAGCATCGCCAACGAAGCCCAGCGCAGCCTCGATCTGCAAGACGGGCCGCTGCTGCGGGCGGTGCTGGCGACCTTGGGCGATGGCAGCCAACGTCTATTGTTGGCGGTGCATCACCTGGTGGTCGATGGCGTGTCGTGGCGCATTCTGTTCGAGGATCTGCAATGGGCCTACCGACAGCTGTCCAGCGGCGCAGCGTTGCAGCTACCGGACAAAACCACCTCGGCGCAGGTCTGGGCCGAGCGCCTGCAAGACCATGCCCGCAACCCGGCGCTGCAGCAGCAACTGGCCTTCTGGCAGGCCCAGCTCGAAGGCATCGATGCGCGCTTGCCGATGGATAATCCACAAGGCGGCCAGCAGAACCGCCTCGCGCTGACCGTGCGTACGCGACTGAACGCCGCACTGACCCGACAACTGCTGCAAGACGCGCCCAAGGCCTATCGCACCCAGGTCAACGATTTGCTGCTGACGGCCCTGGCGCGGGTCATGGTGCGCTGGACCGGCACCGACAGCGCGCTGGTCCAACTCGAAGGCCACGGCCGCGAAGCGCTGTTCGACGATGTCGACCTGACCCGCACCGTCGGCTGGTTTACCAGCCTCTACCCGGCCCGACTCACGCCGCAGGCCGACCTTGGAGATAGCCTCAAGCAGATCAAGGAGCAGCTGCGGGCGATTCCCGACAAAGGCCTCGGTTTTGGTGCCCTGGCGCATCTGGCGGATGACGCCACGCGGTCGATTCTGGCGCGGCTGCCGACGCCAGGCCTGACCTTCAACTATCTGGGCCAGTTCGACACCAGCTTCGACGCAGCCGACGGCGCCTTGTTCGTGCCGGCCAACGAAGCGGCCGGCGATGAGCTGGACGCTGAAGCACCGTTGTCGAATGTGCTGGCGTTGAACGGCCAGGTGTTCAATGGCGAACTGAACCTGGGCTGGACCTTCAGCCGCGAGCAGTTCAACCAGGCGACCATCCAGGCCTTGGCCGACGAGTATGCGCTTGAGTTGCAGCGGCTCATCGAGCATTGCTGCCAGAGCGGACATCACGGCGTGACGCCATCGGACTTCCCGCTGGCGAGCCTGAGCCAGCAACAACTGGACGGGCTGCCGCTGCCGACGGCGCAGATCGTCGACCTGTATCCGTTGTCGCCGATGCAGCAAGGCATGCTGTTCCACGGCGTGTATGGCGAAGCCACCGGCGACTACATCAACCAGTTGCGCCTGGATGTGGAAGGGCTGGAGCCGCAGCGTTTCCGCCAGGCCTGGCAAGCGGCGGTGGATGCCCACGATATCCTGCGCACGCGGTTCGTCTGGCAAGGGGATTTGCCGGCGCCGGTGCAGGTGGTCAGCAAATACCTGGAGCTGCCTTACAGCGTGCAGGATCTGCGCGGCGATCCGTTGCCTGACCAGGCCTTGCAGGCCCTGGCCGATGCCGAACGCGAGCAACTGGACCTGAGCGCGTCGGCGCTGATACGCCTGATGATCGTGCGCCTCGACGAGCAGCGTTATCACCTGATCTACAGCCACCACCACATCCTCATGGACGGCTGGAGCAATTCGCAGCTCCTCGGCGAAGTGCTGCAACGCTACAGCGGTCAACCCGTCGCCGTGTCCGGCAGCCGCTACCGCGACTACATCGCCTGGCTGCAACGCCAGGACGCGGCGGCCAGCGAAGCGTTCTGGAAACCGGCGCTGCAACAGCTGGAGGCGCCAACACGATTGGCCGATGCGGTGGCCAAACCGGCCGACATGGGCAGCGGTTACGGCGATCACGTCCACGTGCTGGACGAAGCGTTGACCCGCCGTCTGGAAGCCTTCGCCCGCGCCTCGAAAGTCACCGTCAACACGCTGGTGCAAGCGGCCTGGTTGCTGCTGTTGCAGCGCTACACCGGCCAGGCCACCGTGGCTTTCGGCGCGACCGTGGCCGGGCGTCCGGCGGATTTGCCCGGCATCGAGCAGCAGATCGGGCTGTTCATCAACACCTTGCCGGTGATCGCCAGCCCTCGGGCCGAGCAGACCTTAGCCAGCTGGCTGCAAGCGGTGCAGGCGCAGAACCTGGCCTTGCGCGAGTTCGAACACACCGCGTTGCTGGATATCCAGCGCTGGGCCGGGCAGGGCGGTGACGCGCTGTTCGACAGCCTGCTGGTGTTCGAAAACTATCCGATCGCCCAGGCGTTGGAGCAGGGCGCGCCGGACGGTTTGCGTTTTGGCTCGCCGGTGACTCAGGAGCAGACCAACTATCCGTTGACGCTGCTGGTGGGGTTGGAGCGGCAATTGTCGGTGCACATGAGTTATCAACGGGCGAGCTTCTCGGCCGCTACGGTTGAGCGGCTGGCGGCGCATCTGGCTCAGTTGCTTGGGCAGATGAGCGCTAATGGCGAGCGCTGCCTCGGTGAACTGTCGATGCTGGAATTCGATGAGCATCAGCGTTTGACCCATGACTGGAACCCGGTCGATGCGCCGTTCGAACAGGACGTTTGTGTTCACCAGCTGATTGCCCGCCAGGCCGACGCTTCGCCGGATGCCCTGGCAGTGACTTTTGCCAACACACGCCTGAGCTACAGCGAACTCGACGGCCGGGCCAATCGCCTGGCCCACAAGCTCATCGAACTGGGCGTCGGCCCAGAGGTGCGGGTGGGCGTGGCGATGCCGCGTTCCGAGCAGTTGCTGATCGCCTTGCTGGCGGTGCTCAAGGCCGGCGGC
>NZ_JBHFJB010000013.1:21403-33743 GCF_057334555.1 Pseudomonas sp. AGC41 | reverse complement strand
GGCTCGCTCCCACAGGGATTAAGGGTGGCCGGGGGATTGAAGACTGCCGCAGAACCAATGTGGGAGCGAGCTTGCTCGCGATGACGGCGGCACATCCAAAATGGATATGGCTGACACTCCGCTTTCGCGAGCAGGCTCGCTCCCACAGGTTTTCGGTTTAGATGCCTGGGGCTTAGTGGTGCTCGCGCGTCGCGCGGAATTTCACATCTGGCCAGCGCTCTTCCATCAGCGCCAGGTTGACCCGTGTTGGCGCCAGGTAGGTCAAATGCCCACCACCATCCAGCGCGAGGTTTTCCACGGCCTTGTTGGAAAATTCCTCGAGTTTTTTCTTGTCGTCGCATTCAATCCAGCGGGCGGAATACACGGTGATCGGCTCGTAGGAGCACTCCACCTTGTATTCCTCTTTCAGGCGACTGGCGACCACATCGAACTGCAGCACACCGACGGCGCCGAGGATGATGTCGTTGCTGCGCTCCGGGAAGAACACCTGGGTGGCGCCCTCTTCGGCCAGCTGCTGGAGGCCCTGGCGCAGTTGCTTGGACTTGAGCGGATCCTTCAGGCGTACGCGGCGGAACAGTTCCGGGGCGAAATGCGGGATGCCGGTAAAACCCAGGGCTTCGCCTTCGGTGAAGGTGTCGCCGATCTGGATGGTGCCGTGGTTGTGCAGGCCAATGATGTCACCGGCGAAAGCCTCTTCCAGTTGCTCGCGTTCCGAGGAGAAGAAGGTCAAGGCGTCGCCGATGCGCACGTCCTTGCCGGTGCGCACGTGGCGCATCTTCATGCCTTTTTCGTATTTGCCGGAGCAGATGCGCATGAAGGCGATACGGTCGCGGTGCTTAGGGTCCATGTTCGCCTGGATCTTGAACACGAAGCCTGCGAATTTCTCTTCCACCGGCTCCACGGTGCGCTCGTTGGCAACGCGTGGCAGCGGGCGCGGGGCCCAATCGACGACGGCGTCAAGTACATGGTCGACGCCGAAGTTGCCCAGGGCGGTCCCGAAGAACACCGGGGTCAGTTGGCCGTCGAGAAATTCCTGCTGGTTGAATTCATGGCAGGCGCCCTGCACCAGCTCCAGTTGCTCGACAAAGCGCTCGTATTCGTCGCCCAGGTGGGCGCGGGCCTCGTCGGAGTCGAGCTTCTCGATGATCTTGGTTTCGGTGCGCTCATGACCGTGGCCGGCGGTGTAGACGATGATGTAGTCGTCGGCCAGGTGGTACACGCCCTTGAAGTCGCGGTAGCAACCGATCGGCCAGGTGATCGGCGCAGCCT
This sequence comes from Pseudomonas sp. AGC41, assembly GCF_057334555.1. Lineage (NCBI taxonomy): Bacteria > Pseudomonadati > Pseudomonadota > Gammaproteobacteria > Pseudomonadales > Pseudomonadaceae > Pseudomonas > Pseudomonas sp. AGC41. The sequence goes on along the minus strand of NZ_JBHFJB010000013.1, from coordinate 32,474 downwards.
TGATCTTCAGGACCGCTTCGATTTCGTCGAGCAGTTCGATCGGGTCGCGAATGTCGCGGTCGAGTTTGTTGATGAAGCTGACGATCGGCGTGTCCCGCAGACGGCAGACGTCCATCAGCGCGATGGTCCGTGGCTCGACGCCTTTACCGCCGTCGAGGACCATCAAGGCCGAGTCGACCGCGGTCAGGGTGCGGTAGGTGTCTTCGGAGAAGTCTTCGTGGCCCGGGGTATCGAGCAGGTTGATCATGTGCTCGCGATATGGGAACTGCATGACCGACGTGGTAATGGAGATACCCCGTTGCTTTTCCATTTCCATCCAGTCGGAGGTGGCATGGCGGTCGGACTTGCGGGATTTCACCGTGCCGGCCACCGCAATCGCCTTGCCCATCAGCAAGAGCTTTTCGGTGATGGTGGTCTTACCGGCATCGGGGTGGGAAATAATGGCGAAAGTGCGCCTGGCATTGACTTCATTGACAATTTTGCTGTCGGACATCGTTCAAAATCTCGATTGTGCATGCTGTTATGCACACACTGAAAAATTTGCTTTTGGCCGATTGCACAGGCCAGTACAGGAAACCGCGCATTGTAACAAAGGGCGGACGGGTGCGCTCGGTACGATGGCCGATAGCGCTTGGCTGGAACTGCACCTCGCCGAAAGAGGTTGACTGCAAACCAAAAGGCCATCCGTCTGGATGGCCTTTTTTCTTACTTGATGTCCGCGTTCAGGTCACGAAGACCTTCCAGCTTCACGGGGCCACGACCGGGAAGCCGGGCAACCAATTCCAGTGTTCCCCCCATAGCCTCGACATATTCACGCAGCGTAGAGAGCAGCATGTCGGTACGCTTCTCCACTTTAGAGACGTTGCCTTGCTTCATATGGAGAAGACCAGCCATAGTCTCCTGGGTGAGATTCAGCTCCTTGCGCAGTTCCTGCAGGGTCATCTGTTCTGCAATGAGGTCCGCGCCGCGCTGTTCAATCTTCTGTCGACGGGCAGCGGGAAGCCCTTTCATAATTTCGTCGATTGACTTAGCCATTGCCTTACCCTTTCTTCAGTGTGCTCAGGTGCCGGTCAAAGCGGACATCTGCTGTCTTGATCAAGTCCGTATAGAACTTCTTCTGGCTAGCGCCTGACTTGTCATCACCAACCAGCAGGACAGCTTTCCTTTCCGGATCGAACGCGAAGGCCACACGCCAGACCCCATCATCAGCCTTGAAACGCAACTCTTTCATATTGGCGTGCTTTGAGCCGTTAAGAGTGTCCACCTGCGGGCGCCCTAGCTCCGGACCAAATCGCTCGAGTACTTTGAGCTGGGCCAGCAGCTCATCCTGAACCGCCTCGGCCATGGCCCCGAATTCCGGCTCAAACTCATCACAAAACTCGACAATCCATGGCATTGCAAATATGTCCTTAAGAGAATATTCCGTCAAGTATATAATTCAATCCTGCCCAATCCCGGCCGATTCCATACGGCCTGTTTCATCACGGGAAATCGCTTGGCAGGTGATTCGAAAAAGGGCAAAAACTATAGCTCAACTTACGCCAGGAACCGAACCGTTGAGCACATCTAGGGTGGCCAGATGCTGCTGCACATGGGAACCTTTTGCCGCGTGGAGGCGTCCACCACCCTGATACGAGCAACCGTCAGGGTCTGCAAAATCAGCAAGTTAGCCTGACGAGGCTGCGCTCATGGCTCGCTTCGACGTCGTCTTACCGGCCTCGAAAACAGCTGCTTCTCGCGAACGTTTTCCCGGCAACCAATGAAGGTCCGCCGCCCGGGAAAGCGTGCGCCGACTGAAAAGACAAAGGAGTCCGCCTGTGGCTATCCGCTATGGCAAAGGGCTTATCGGGGGGGCGGTCGTCGTCGCTCTCCTGGCCCTGTTGGTCCACTGGATCGGCATCGATACGATCCACCGTTACCGCGACGACCTGCTGTTCTACCTGCAAGCGCACCTGATGCTGGTACTGGCCTCCATGTTGGCGGCCCTGATCGTCGGCATCCCCGCCGGCATCGCCCTCAGCCGCCCCGGCATGGTCGGGCGCGCCGAACGTTTCATGCAAGTGTTCAACATCGGCAATACCGTGCCGCCCCTGGCCGTATTGGCCATTGCCTTGGGCATCCTGGGCATCGGCAGCGGGCCGGCGATCTTCGCCCTGTTCCTCGCCTCGCTGTTGCCCATTGTACGCAACACCCATGAAGGCTTGAAAAATGTTCAGGGCTCGCTCAAGGAGGCTGCCGTCGGCATCGGCATGACTCCGCGCCAGGTGCTGTGGAAAGTCGAACTGCCCAACGCCGTGCCGATCATCGTCGGTGGCGTGCGCGTGGCCCTGGCGATCAACGTCGGCACCGCACCGCTGGCGTTCCTGATCGGCGCCAACAGCCTTGGCAGCCTGATCTTCCCCGGCATTGCCTTGAACAATCAGCCGCAATTGCTGCTCGGCGCGGCCTGCACCGCCTTGCTGGCATTGCTGCTCGACGGTCTGGTGACGCTGGCCAGCCGCCTCTGGCTGGAACGCGGTCTGCGACCGTCCTGAGCCTGGCTGGATAAAGGAATCGTTATGAAGAAGTTGAGCTTGATCATGGGCTGCCTGCTGCTGTTCGCAGGATTCGCCCAAGCCGCTGAAAAACCGCTGATCCGCCTCGGTGCCCGGGTGTTCACCGAGCAGACCCTGCTGGCGGAAATCACTGCGCAATACCTGCGCGACAAAGGTTACGACGCCCAGGTCACTGGCGGGCTGGGCAGTAACCTGGCCCGCAGCGCCCATGAAACCGGGCAGTTGGATTTGCTCTGGGAATACACCGGCGTGTCGCTGGTTTCCTACAACCATGTCACTGAGAAACTCGACAGCGCCCAGTCCTACGCCCGGGTGAAAGAACTCGACGCGAAAAAAGGCCTGGTCTGGCTCGCACCGTCGAAATTCAGCAACACCTACGCCTTGGCCCTGCCGGAGAAGGTTGCGAAGAAGTACCCGCAAATCAATTCCATCAGCCAATTGAATACGGTGCTGCAGACCGAGGCCGAGGAAAATCACCTGGTCGCGCTGGACACCGAGTTCGCCAACCGTTCCGACGGCCTGGCCGGCATGGTCGAGCGCTACGGCATGAACCTGACCCGCAAGAATATCCGGCAGATGGACGCGGGCCTGGTCTATACGGCGCTGCGCAACAGCCAGGTGTTCGCCGGACTGGTGTATACCACCGACGGCCGGCTGAATGCGTTCAAGCTGAAGCTGCTGGAAGATGACAAGCATTACTTCCCCGACTACACCGCCGCGCCGGTGGTGCGCCAGGCCTTCCTCGATGCCCATCCGCAACTGGCCGCGCAACTCAAGCCGCTGGCCGAATTGTTCGACGACGAAACCATGCGTCAGCTCAACGCCCGCGTGGATGTCGATCATGAAAGCCCTTCCGCCGTTGCCGCCGATTTCCTGCGCCAGCATTCCCTGCTCTCAACCCAATGACCTGGAGGAAAAGCCATGGATTTTCTTGACGCCTTTTCCCATCTGGATTGGCCGCTGGTGCTGCACCTGACCTGGCAGCACATAACCCTGGTGGGCATCGCCGTGACCCTGGCGATAATCGTCGGCGTGCCGCTGGGCATTTTCATGACCCGCTTCCCGGCGCTCGCCGGCCCGTTGCAAGCCAGCGCCACGGTGCTGCTGACCATTCCGTCGATTGCCCTGTTCGGCCTGTTGTTGCCGTTCTATTCCAAGTTCGGCCAGGGCCTCGGTCCGATGCCGGCGATCACCGCCGTGTTCCTTTATTCGCTGCTGCCGATCATGCGCAACACCTACCTGGCCTTGACCGGCGTCGAGCCGGGCATTCGTGAAGCCGCACGCGGCATCGGCATGACCTTCGGCCAACGCCTGCGCATGGTCGAGTTGCCCATCGCCGTGCCGGTGATCCTCGCCGGCGTACGCACCGCCGTGGTCATGAACATCGGCGTCATGACCATCGCCGCCACCATCGGCGCCGGTGGCCTGGGCGTGCTCATCCTCGCTTCCATCAGCCGCAGCGACATGTCGATGCTGATCGTCGGCGCCGTGCTGGTCAGCCTCCTGGCCATCTTCGCCGACCTGCTTCTGCAATGGCTGCAACGCTCGCTGACCCCGAAAGGACTATTAAAATGATCGAACTTCAAAACCTCAGCAAAACCTTCAAGAGCAACGGCAAGGATGTCAAAGCCGTGGACTCGGTGAACCTGACCGTCAACGAAGGCGAGATCTGTGTGTTCCTCGGGCCGTCGGGCTGTGGCAAAAGCACCACGCTGAAGATGATCAACCGTCTGATCCCGCCGACCTCGGGCAAGGTATTGATCAACGGCGAAGACACCACCGGCCTCGACGAGGTGACCCTGCGCCGCAACATCGGCTACGTGATCCAGCAGATCGGCCTGTTCCCGAACATGACCATCGAGGAGAACATCACCGTGGTCCCGCGCCTGCTTGGCTGGGACAAGCAGAAATGCCACGACCGCGCCCGCGAGTTGATGAGCATGATCAAGCTCGAACCCAAGCAATACCTGCATCGCTACCCGCGTGAATTGTCGGGCGGCCAGCAGCAGCGGATCGGCGTGATCCGCGCCCTGGCGGCCGATGCGCCGTTGCTGCTGATGGACGAACCTTTTGGCGCGGTCGACCCGATCAACCGCGAGATGATCCAGAACGAGTTCTTCGAGATGCAACGGGCGCTGAACAAGACCGTGATCATGGTCAGCCACGACATCGACGAAGCCATCAAGCTGGGCGACAAGATCGCGATCTTCCGCGCCGGCAAACTGGTCCAGTGCGACCACCCGGACACACTGCTGGCGCATCCGGCCGACGAATTCGTCAGCAATTTCGTCGGCCAGGACAGCACGCTCAAGCGCCTGTTGCTGGTCAAGGCCGAAGACGCGGCGGACAACGCCCCGTCGGTCAGCCCCGAAACACCGGTGGCCGAGGCGCTGGAACTGATGGACGAGCACGACCGTCGCTACGTGGTGGTCACCTGCGCCGAGAACAAGGCGCTGGGGTATGTGCGCCGTCGCGACCTGTACCGCCAGACCGGCACCTGCGGCCAATACCTGCGGGAGTTCAACGCCACCGCGGCCTACGACGAACATCTGCGGATCCTGTTGTCGCGCATGTATGAGTTCAACCGTTCGTGGCTGCCGGTGATGGATGCCGAGCGGGTCTTTCTTGGGGAAGTGACCCAGGAATCGATTGCCGAGTACCTGAGCTCGGGGCGTTCGCGCGGCGGCAAGACCAGCATTGTCTCGCCGGCCGAGACTGCGTCTACCTGACAGGGAAACGAAGCTTTTGTGGCGAGGGAGCTTGCTCCCGCTTGAGTGCGAAGCGCTCATCGCTTTTTTGGGGCGGCTTCGCCACCCAGCGGGAGCAAGCTCCCTCGCCACAAAGGCAAAAGCCATATCGAGCCGGCTCGAAACCAATCCGGGGGAACATCAACCTGTCACACCGGTCGGTTACATCATGAGCTGTCGCGCACCGCACGACGGAGACGTGCAAAAACGCGACATTTTTAGTTGATCTCAGGCCCCTCACGCCCTAAAGTTCGCGCCGAACGTCCATGCTGGAAACGATCCATCCGGCTCAAGTACTGACGACGAGACAGCAAGGCCAAGGGCATCAAGCATCCCGTGGCCTTTTTGCTTTCGGCGACATGCCTTGGGAAGTAGGCGAACCAAAGTGGGGATACGGAGGACGTTCGCGAGGGCTGCTGCCCTCAAACCCATTGATCCTGATGTTTGCCAGTAGGAGTCCCAAGTATGTCGATCCAGGTCGAAGATTATTTCGCGCGCGAAACCTTTCAGAAAATGAAGGCGTTCGCCGACAAGCAGGAAACCCCATTCGTGGTGATCGATACCGCGATGATCGCCAAGGCCTATGACGACCTGCGCGCCGGTTTCGAATTCGCCAAGGTCTACTACGCCGTCAAGGCCAACCCGGCGGTGGAAATCATCGACCTGCTCAAGGATAAAGGCTCGAACTTCGACATCGCCTCGATCTACGAGCTGGACAAGGTGATGAGCCGGGGCGTAGGCCCGGACCAGATCAGCTACGGCAACACCATCAAGAAATCCAAGGACATCCGCTACTTCTATGAGAAGGGCGTGCGCCTCTACGCCACCGACTCCGAAGCTGACCTGCGCAACATCGCCAAGGCCGCGCCGGGTTCGAAAGTTTATGTGCGCATCCTCACCGAAGGCTCGACCACGGCTGACTGGCCACTGTCGCGCAAGTTCGGCTGCCAGACCGACATGGCCATGGACCTGCTGATCCTCGCCCGCGACCTGGGCCTGGTGCCGTACGGCATCTCGTTCCACGTCGGCTCGCAACAGCGCGACATCAGCGTCTGGGACGCGGCCATCGCCAAGGTCAAGGTGATCTTCGAGCGTCTGAAAGAAGAAGACGGCATCGTCTTGAAGCTGATCAACATGGGCGGTGGCTTCCCGGCCAACTACATCACCCGCACCAACAGCCTGGAAACCTACGCAGAGGAAATCATCCGCTTCCTCAAGGAAGACTTCGGCGACGAACTGCCGGAAATCATCCTCGAGCCGGGCCGCTCGTTGATCGCCAACGCCGGCATCCTGGTCAGCGAAGTGGTGCTGGTGGCGCGCAAGTCGCGTACCGCCGTCGAGCGTTGGGTGTACACCGACGTGGGTAAATTCTCCGGCCTGATCGAAACCATGGACGAAGCCATCAAGTTTCCGATCTGGACCGAGAAGAAAGGCGAGATGGAAGAAGTGGTCATCGCCGGCCCGACCTGCGACAGCGCCGACATCATGTACGAGAACTACAAATACGGTTTGCCGCTGAACCTGGCGATTGGCGACCGTTTGTACTGGCTGTCGACCGGTGCCTATACCACCAGCTACAGCGCTGTGGAGTTCAATGGCTTCCCGCCGCTGAAATCCTTCTACGTGTAAAAACGTGCTTGCCTGAGCCAAAAGCCCGTGACTTGCTCACGGGCTTTTTTGCATCTGCTGGACGCGCACCTGATAGGCCTCGATCAGTGGAAACAACGCAGTCAGTCGCGCCGTCTGCAAGGTTTGCACGGCGACACGAAGAAAATTCAGATTCCCTCCGGCCAACGCCCGGCGCAACCACGCCAAGCCCTCTTCGATCCGGGCATCGGCAATCAATAAACAGCCATAACTGAACTGTCCCCGAAAATCCCCCGCTTCGGCCGAACGGCGATACCACTGGGCCGCCGCCACCGAGTCCGCCGGGCAAAAACGCCCCTCTTCCAGATACCGCCCCAACAGGTTCATCGATTTGGCGTGCCCAAGCTCGGCCGCGCGCCGATAAAGGGCCAATGCCTGCGGCTGATTTTCAGCAACGCCGCGCCCTGTCGCCAGCAGGTTGGCCAGGTTGTACATCGCCCAATCCAGTCCCGACTCGGCGGCCTGGCGATAATGTCCGGCGGCGACGGCCGCGTCGGGAATACAACCCCAGCCATGCTCATGGCAGCGCCCCAACATGTTGCGCGCCATCAGGTGCCCACGTTGGGCGGCGATTTCGAACCAGCGCCGGGCCAGGGTCTGGTCCTGTTCGATACCGCGCCCGTCCAGCAGGATCTGCCCAAGCAGCGCCTGGGCCTCAAGCAGCCCTTCGCCCGCTGCGATCAGAATCGCCTGGGCCGCCCGCGCCGGGCTGTCCTCGAGCATGGCCTTGAGGGCCTCGCCGTCGAGCACTTCCTCGCGGCGCAGACGAAAATCCGTCATTTACACCTCGACCCAGCGACGCAACAGGTTGTGGTAGGTGCCGGTCAGGCGAATCAACGACGGATGCTCGGGCACGTCCCGGGTCAGTTCCTGGATCGCACCGTCCATCTCGAACAGCAGCGCGCGCTGGCTGTCTTCGCGCACCAGGCTCTGGATCCAGAAGAACGAGGCATAGCGTGTGCCACGGGTAACCGCGTTGACCTTGTGCAGGCTGGTGCCCGGATACAACACCATGTCCCCGGCCGGCAACTTGACCCGTTGGGTGCCGTAGGTGTCCTGGATTTCCAGCTCGCCGCCGTCGTAGTCCTCCGGGTCGCTGAAGAACAGCGTGGCCGACAGGTCGGTGCGCACCCGCTCGGCACTGCCCTTGGGCTGGCGCACGGCATTGTCGATATGGAAATCGAAACTGCCGCCGGCGGTGTAGCAGTTCACCAGCGGCGGGAAGACCTTGTGTGGAAGCGCCGCCGACATGAACAAGGGATTTTTCCACAGCCGTTCCAGCATGGCCGCACCGATTTCCTTGGCCAGGAGATGTCCCTCGGGCAGTTGCAGGTTGTGCTTGGCCTTGGCCGATTGATAACCGGCCGTGACTTTGCCATCCGCCCATTCGGCCTGCTCCAGGGCCTCGCGTATACGCTGCACTTCTTCAGCAGAAAACACACCGGGGATGTGCAGCAACATGGCATTCAGGACCTGTGGATAACGCGGGGCGCCAATGGTAGTGATTCTTATTGACTGTGCACAACCCCCGCCGACGCACCACTGGGCAGAAACCGTAAAGGCAAAATGTAAAGAATGTAAATTCCTCCCAAATAGCAATATTTCGCAATTGATACATAAAACTGTTTACCCTATATTCCGCCGCCTCAACCTTGGGGAAGGCACTGTTCATGTCGCGTCAACAATCACAATTACCGGTTAATTCACCTCGTCTGCTGGCCTCCGCCATCGGCGTCGCCCTCGGTGCGACGGCTGTCGCGCAGATGGCCCAAGCGGCGGAAAAGATCGACGAAAAAGCCCCGCGCAACGCCATCTCCCTGGACGCTACCAGCATTACGGGCGAGGCCCAGGACACGACGTCCTACCAGGTCGAAAAAGCCTCATCCTCGAAATACACCGCGCCGCTGGTCGACACGCCGCGCTCGGTGACGGTCATTCCCCAGCAGGTACTCAAGGACACCGGCGCCCTCAACATGCAGGACGCCCTGCGTACCGTGCCGGGCATCACTTTTGGCGCCGGCGAAGGCGGCAACCCCCAGGGCGACCGTCCGTTCATTCGTGGCTTCGATGCCCAGGGCGACACCTATCTGGATAACGTGCGTGATACCGGTTCGCAAAGCCGGGAGATATTTGCGGTGGAGTCCATCGAGGTCAGCAAGGGCCCGAATTCGGCCATCGGCGGCCGCGGCGCCGCCGGCGGCACCATCAATCTGGTGAGCAAGAAAGCCCACTTGGGCGACTCGTTCGACGGCGGCTTCACCTGGGGTTCGGACCAGACCCAGCGCTACACCCTCGACGGCAACTACCAGTTCAGCGACAGCGCCGCCGGCCGGCTCAACCTGATGAGCCACGAAAGCAACGTCGCCGGTCGTGACCAGGTCAACTACGATCGCTGGGGCGTCGCGCCGTCGCTGGCGTTCGGCCTGGGCACCGACACCCGGGTCAACCTCGACTACTACCACCTGGAAAGCAACGACCTGCCGGATTCGGGCATTCCCTACAGCGTTCCCGCCTCGGGCCGCACCGCCGACCGCACCAAGGCCAACCCGGACAAGCCCTATGCCGGCGGCGACAGCAGCAACTTCTACGGCCTCACCGACCGCGATTTCCGCAAGACCCGCGTCGACACCGCGACCATCGCCATCGAGCATGACCTGAGCGATGCGCTGACCGTCAAGAACACCCTGCGCCACGGCTCCAGCATGCAGGACTACATCCTCACACAGCCCGACGACAGCAAGGGCAACGTCAACAACGGTACGGTCTGGCGGCGCGTCAACAGCCGCGTCAGCAACGTCGACACCACCACCAACCAGACTGATCTGTTCGGCGACTTCTATGTGGCCGGCTTCAAGAACAGCTTCTCCACCGGCATCGAGCTGAGCCGCGAGACCGGCGAGAAGACTTCGTACAACGTCAACACCGACACCGTACCGGGCACCACCGCCGCGAACACCAACTGCACGCCATCGCTGGTCGGCGCGCCGAGCGGCTACAACTGCACGTCGCTGTCCAACCCGAACCCGAACGATCCCTGGAACGGCGCGATTTCGCGCAATTACGCCGGCACCGACACCACCAGCGTGACCCGTGCGCTTTATGTGTTCGACACGTTGGAGCTGTCACCGCAATGGCTGGTGAACATGGGCCTGCGCTACGACCACTTCGACACGAAATACAAGACTTACAACGCCGCCGGCACCACCACGTCCAAGGGTGACGACACCAGTGAGTTCGTCACCGGCCAGTTCGGCCTGGTCTGGAAACCGGCCGACAACGGCAGCATCTATGCGTCCTACGCGACCTCGGCCACGCCGCCCGGCAGCATGGTAGGCGAAGGCATCGAGGGCAATCCGCTCGGTGGGACGCCAGACCGCAGTGGCAACCTGCTCGCCAGTGACATGGAGCCGGAAACCACCAAGAACTACGAGATCGGCACCAAGTGGGACTTGCTCGACAGCCGGCTTTCGCTGACCGCGGCGATTTTCCGCACCGAGAAGGAAAACGCCCGGGTGCAGGTCGACACCACGACCTATGAAAATGCTGGCAAGACTCGCGTCGACGGTCTGGAGCTGTCGGCCAGCGGCAAGCTCACCGAAAAATGGCAGGTGTTCGCCGGCTACAGCTACCTGGACAGCGAGCAGGTCGATGGCGGGCCGATGAGCACCAGCGATGGCAACGAATTGCCGAACACGCCAAAAAACAGCGCCAGCGTCTGGACTACCTACGCGCTCACGCCAAAGCTGACCGTCGGCGGCGGCGCCTTCTATGTCGACGATGTGTTCGGCAGCGTGGCGAACACCACCATGGTCGACTCCTATGTACGCTATGACGCGATGGCCAGTTATAAGGTCAGCAAGCACCTGGACCTGCAACTCAACGTGCAGAACCTGACCGACGAGACTTACTACGACAAGGCGTTCTCGACCCACTTCGCCAACCAGGCGGCTGGGCGTACGGCGTTGTTGAGTACCAATTTCCACTTCTGACCGATTGAAAGAACCCGACGCCGAGTGGCCAGGCAATGAACCTGTGGGAGCGAGCCTGCTCGCGAAAGCGAAGTGTCAGTTGATAAATGCATGACCGACACGACGTCTTCGCGAGCAGGCTCGCTCCCACGGG
>NZ_JBHFJB010000013.1:16887-21383 GCF_057334555.1 Pseudomonas sp. AGC41 | reverse complement strand
CCCCCCCCCCCCACGGGATCTGGCGCCCACCCACCACTGACCGGCACACCGGGCAAAGCCCCGTTCATGCAAATGAATGGGGCTTTTATGTGTGTTTATGAATGCTTCTCGATAACACACGGCATAATGCACGCCGTGACAAACAGTACTGAATGAACAAGGCGGGCGACGTGTTGAAGAAAACCCTGTTCCAGTTGCACTGGTTTTTCGGCATCAGTGCCGGGCTGGTCCTGGCGTTGATGGGCGTTACCGGTGCGGTGGTGTCTTTCCAGGACGAGATCCTGCGGGCATTGAACCCCGAGGTGCTGACGGTTGAAAAACAACCGGCCGGCGTCCTGCCGCCCGCCGAACTGGTGGAACAGATCGAAGCCGCCTCCGGCAAGACCGTCGCCATGCTCTGGGTCGAGACCGACAGCGGCAATGCCGCGCGGGTGATTTTCACCGCCCCGCCCGGAGAGAAACGCGGGCCGATGCGCTACTTCAACCCTTACAACGCGCAGTTTCTCGGCGATGTGGTGGGCCAGGATTTCTTCGGCCTGATGCTCAGGCTGCACCGCGTCCTGACCCTGGACGACGTGGGCCGGCAGATCACCGGTGCCTGCACGCTGATCCTAGTGTTCTTCTGCTTGTCCGGCCTCTATTTGCGCTGGCCACGCCAGTGGAAAAACTGGCGCGCCTGGCTGACCCTCGACTGGGCGAAAAAAGGCCGCAGCTTCAATTGGGACCTGCACTCCGTCGCGGGCACCTGGTGCCTGCTGTTCTATCTGTTGGCCGCCCTGACCGGGCTGACCTGGTCCTATGAGTGGTACAACAAAGGCCTGACCCGCCTGCTTTCCGATTCGCCCAAGGATGAGCGCGTGCGCACCCGTGGCCCGGCACCGAGCGGCCCGGCGCCGATTGCCGATTACCGGGCCATGTGGAGCAGCATCTACAGCGCCGCCGGCCCCGGCCTGTCCGCCTACAACGTGCGCATGCCGCCGGTGGCCGGGCAACCGGCGACGGTGTTCTACCTGCTCAAGGACGCCCCCCATGACCGCGCCCTGAACCAACTCATGCTCGACCCGGCCACCGGCGTCATCAGCCGTCACAGCCGTTACACCGACAAGAGCCTCAAGGCGCAATTGCTCACCAGCATCTATGCCCTGCATGTCGGCAGTTACTTCGGCCTGGTCGGACGGATCCTGGTGACCGCCGCCGCATTGGCCATGCCGCTGTTTTTCATCACCGGCTGGCTGCTGTACCTGGACCGCCGGCGCAAAAAACGCCAGGTCCGCCAGGCTCGCCAGGCACTTGCCGGCAACCCTGGCGATGCCCCGGCGTGGCTGATCGGCTTTGCCAGCCAGAGCGGCTTCGCCGAGCAACTGGCCTGGCAGACCGCCGGCCAGCTCCAGGCCGCCGGGCTACCGGTGAAGGTCCAGCCGTTGGCCGGCGTCAGCGAGAAGGATCTGAACAACGCCACCCGCGCGCTGTTTGTGGTCAGCACCTTTGGCGACGGAGAAGGACCGGACAGCGCCCGCGGTTTCGAGCGCAAGGTGCTGGGCCAGGCGATGAGCCTGGAACGCCTGCAATACTCGGTACTTGGCCTCGGTGATCGGCAATATGAGAACTTTTGCGGTTTCGCCCGCCGCCTGCACGCCTGGCTCGCGGAGCACGGCGGTAAGACGCTGTTCGCGCCGGTGGAAGTGGACAGCGGCGACCCGTACGCCTTGCGGCACTGGCAACAGCAACTGGCCGAACTGACCGGCCAGCCGCCGGCGGATGCGTGGCAAGCGCCGAGCTTCGAACACTGGACCTTGCGCCAGCGCACCCTGCTCAACCCCGACAGCAGCGGTTCGGGCGTGTACCTGCTTGGCCTCGGCGCCCCCGGCCCGAGCAGCTGGCTGGCCGGTGACCTGGTGGAAATCCTGCCGCGCAATGACCCGTGGGCCATCGAACACTTCCTCGATGGCCTGGGTATCGCCGGTATCGCCCGGGTGCAGGTTGATGGCTTGCAACAGACGCTCGAACAAGCCCTCGCCACGCGTCAACTGCCGGAAAACCGCGCCCACCTGGTGGGCCTGCACGCCCAGGCGCTGGTGGAGGCGTTGGCGCCGCTGGGAATGCGTGAATATTCCATCGCCTCGATCCCCGCCGACGGTGTACTGGAGCTGATCGTACGCCAGGAACGTCACGCCGATGGCAGCCTGGGCATCGGTTCCGGCTGGCTGACCGAGCATGCGCCGCTGGGCAGTCCCATCAGCCTGCGGGTCCGTCGCAACAGCAGCTTCCATCTGCCGCCCCAGGGCGTGCCGATGATTCTGCTGGGCAACGGCACCGGCCTGGCCGGCTTGCGCAGTTTGCTCAAGGCCCGCGTTGCCCAGGGCATGCAGCGCAACTGGCTGCTGTTTGGCGAGCGCAACCGCGAGCATGATTTCCATTGCCGCGACGAACTGCAGGAATGGGTGACCTCCGGCGACCTGGAACGCCTGGACCTGGCGTTCTCCCGGGATCAGGAAAAGAAAATCTACGTCCAGGACCGCCTTCTGGAATCGGCCGCGTTGCTCAAGCAATGGCTGGCCGACGGCGCAGTGATCTATGTCTGCGGCAGCTTGCAGGGGATGGCGTCGGGCGTGGACCACGTGCTCAACCTGGTGCTGGGCCGCGAGGCAGTGGAAAAGCTGATCGAGCAGGGCCGGTATCGGCGGGATGTCTATTGATCCAGGCCACCCGACATCAACCCTGTGGGAGCGAGCCTGCTCGCGAAGGCGATGTGTCAGTTTGCACTTGTGTTGCCTGACCCACCGTTTTCGCGAGCAGCCCCCCCCCCACAAGGGAACTCCATACTTGCCGGATCAAACCGGCTGCAACTTCTTCTCGAACACCGCCACCCCTTCAAGATCGCGCAACACCACGCTCATCGCCCCGCTCTGCCCGTCGATGTTCACTTCGCCAAAGAATTGATAACCGGCAAACGGTGAAGTGTTCTGCGCGGGGGGCGCTTTCTGGAATACCACTTCCGGGCCGAAGGTCTTGTCCAGGGCATTGGGGCCGAAGCTGCCGGCGTTCAGCGGCCCGGCGACAAACTCCCAGAACGGTTCGAAATCCTGGAACGCGGCTTGCTCGGGGTGGTAGTGATGGGCGGCGCAATAGTGCACGTCGGCGGTCAGCCAGACGTAGTTACGCACCTGATGCTTGCGCAGATAACCGAGCAGTTCGGCGATTTCCACTTCCCGCCCCTGGGCCTCGCCCGGATCACCGTTGGCGACCGCTTCCCAACGCGGCACACCAGGGCTGACTTCGCCGTCGGGTACGCCGAGGCCGATGGGCATGTCGGCGGCAATGACTTTCCACTGCGCCCGGGATTGCTTCAGTTCGCGCTTGAGCCAGTTCAGCTGCTCACGCCCGAGGAACGGTTTCGCCGCGCCGAGGTTAGCGTCATTGGCTTCGCGGTAGCTGCGCATGTCGAGCAAGAACACATCGAGCATCGGTCCGTAGCCGAGCTTGCGATAGATCCGTCCACCGTGGTCGGCCTTCTGCAGACGCATCGGCGCATATTCCAGCCAAGCCTGTCGCGCACGGCCTACCAGGCTGTGGATATCCTTGGTCTGGTAGCGCTCGTCCAGTTGCTTGCCCGGCGACCAGTTGTTGACCACTTCATGATCATCCCACTGCCAGATCTGCGGCACTTCGGCGTTGAAGCGACGCACGTTTTCATCCATCAGGTTGTAGCGATAGTTGCCGCGATATTCGTCCAGGGTCTCGGCAACCTTGCTCTTGGCTTCGGTGGTCAGGTTGCGCCAGATGCGCCCGCCCTCGGTGGTGATCTGTGCCGGTACCGGGCCGTCGGCGTAGATGGTGTCGCCGCTGTGGATAAAAAAGTCCGGCAGGCGCAGGCGCATGGCTTCGTAGATACGCATGCCGCCAATGTCCGGGTTGATCCCGAAGCCCTGGCCGACGGTGTCGCCGCTCCAGACAAACCGGATGTTGCGCTTGAACTGCGGCACGCTGCGCAAATGGCCGAGCCAAGGCTCGCTGGCGACACCGCTACGGGCGTCTTCGAAATGCACGCGGTAGAAAATCGCCTGGTCGGGCGGCAGGCCGGTGAGTTCGACCCGGGCGGTGAAATCGCTGCGGCTGTCGGCCAGCGCCGAGACAAAGCGCCGCGGGTTGGAGAACTGGCTGCGGGTGTCCCACTCCACCACCATCCGCGCCGGACGGTCGCTGCGACTCCAGATCATCGCCCGATCGCCCTGCAAGTCGCCCGACTGCACGCCTTCGGTCAGCACCGGCCGGTCCTTGACCGAAGCAATCACCGCCGGCGCCAGCCCCGGCAACAACAAACCGGCACCCACGGCTTGCATTACACGGCGACGGCCCAGGTCGAATTCGCTCATGGTGTTCTCCCTTGAAATGGGAAAACTTAAGCATGGCTGTGTGAAGTGGGTGTGACAGGTAATTTCATGAACATCAATAACCCCTGTGGGAGCGAGCCTGCTCGCGAAAGCGCTGTGTCAGGC
>NZ_JBHFJB010000013.1:0-16807 GCF_057334555.1 Pseudomonas sp. AGC41 | reverse complement strand
CCCCGCTCCCATAAGGGGAAATCACCAAAGGTCAGGCCTTGGCCGGCTCCAGCGCCATCTCCACCGCTTCCGGCCGCTTGAGCAGCGCATAGGTCACCGCCGTCAGCAGGCTGCCCGCGACAATTGCCAGCAGGTACAGCAACGCGTGGTTGATGGCGTTGGGGATCAGCAACACGAACAGGCCGCCGTGAGGGGCCATGAGTTTGCAGCCGAAATACATCGACAGCGCACCGGTCAGCGCACCACCGGCGACGCTTGACGGGATCACCCGCAGCGGATCCTTGGCCGCGAACGGGATCGCGCCTTCGGAAATGAAGCACAGCCCCAGCACCAATGCCGCTTTACCGGCTTCACGCTCGGTCTTGGCAAATTTGCGCCGGGCGATGAACGTAGCGATGCCCAGGCCAATCGGCGGAACCATGCCGGCGGCCATGGTCGCGGCCATGGGTGCATAACTCTGCGAAGCCAGCAGCCCCACCGAAAACGCATAGGCGGCCTTGTTGATCGGCCCACCGAGGTCGACGCACATCATCGCCCCCAGCAGTACGCCCAGCAGCAGCGCATTGGTGGTGCCCATGCTGTCGAGGAAATGCGTCAGGCCTTCGAGCATGCCCGCCACTGGTTTGCCGACGATGTAGATCATCACCAGGCCGGTGAACAGGCTCGCCAACAGTGGAATGATCAGGATCGGCTTGAGCGCTTCCAGGCTCTGGGGCAGCCGCGCGTAGCGGTTGATCGCCTTGGCGGCATAGCCGGCCAGAAAGCCGGCGATGATCCCGCCGATGAACCCGGCGCCCAGGGTGCTCGCCAGCATCCCGCCGATCATGCCTGGCGCCAGACCCGGCCGGTCGGCGATGGAATAGGCGATGTAGCCCGCCAGCAGCGGCACCATCAGTTTGAATGCGGTATCGCCGCCGATCTGCATCAGTGCCGCCGCCAGGGTGCCAGGCTCCTTGAAGGCCTCGATGCCGAACACGAACGACAAGGCGATCATCAAGCCACCCGCCACCACCATCGGCAGCATGAACGAAACACCGGTCAACAAGTGTTTGTAGACGCCGTTTTTTTCCGCCTTCGCCGGGCCGCCGGAAGCGTCGCTGGCGACACTTTCCTGCCGCCCTTCGGCCAAGGCTTTGTTCAGCGTGGCTTCGGCCTGCTTCAACGCGATGCCGGTACCGCAACGGTAGATTTTCTTGCCGGCGAAACGCTCGGTGGCGACTTCAATGTCGGTCGCCAGCAGCACCACGTCGGCCTCGGCAATCGCCTCGGGACTCAGCGGATTACGCGCGCCCACCGAGCCCTGGGTTTCGATCTGCAAGTCGTAGCCCAAGCGCGCCGCGGCCTGCTGCAAGGCTTCGGCGGCCATGAAGGTATGGGCGACACCGGTCGGGCACGCGGTGATGGCCACCAGGCGCGGGGCGCGCTCGGTCGAGGCCTGCGGTGCTTCGGCGAGCACGTCAGCCTCGGCCAGCACTTCGGCTTCCTCGGCGCCACGCCGCAGCACCGTATCAACGTCTTGCAGGGCCTGGGCCGGAGTGCTGCGAAATACCCGCTTGCCGACAAATCGCGACAGGTCCACCGGGCCGCTGGCAACAAGCAGCACCCACTCGGCCGCCTCAAGCGTGGCGGCCGACAACTGGCGCTCGGTATGCGCCGGGTCATGCACTTCAACGCTGGTGCTCCAGCCCTGGCGCTGGGCCGCCGCGTCCAGCAGACGGGCGCACAACACACTGGTGACCATGCCGTTCGGGCAGGCCGTCACAATGGCTAATTTCATCTTGCGAACCCTCTTATTGTTCTGTCAGGGGGCGCACGCGCACGCCCTGTTCAAGCGACGCCAGCAACGCGGTGTCGTGGATGCCAAAACCGATCTGCGTGACCGCCATGGCGGCGATGGCCGTGGCGCTGCGCAGGGTCTGCTCCGGCGTGTGCGCACCGAGCAGGCCGTGCAGCATGCCGGCCAGCAGCGAATCACCGGCGCCCACGGTACTGGCGACCGTCACCTTGGGCGGCGAAGCATGCAGCGCCGAACCGACGCTGAACCAATTCACACCGTCGGCGCCGTGGGAAATCACCACGTGCTCGATACCCTCGGCATGCAGGCGCTGCGCCGCTTGCGCCTGGGCCAGCTCGCTGACCACGGCGCAGCCCAGCGCATCGGCCAACTCCTCGGTGTTCGGCTTGATCAGCCACGGCCCCGCCGCCAGGGCAACGCGCAAGGCTTCGCCGCTGGTGTCGAGGGCCACGTTCAGGCCAAGTTGTTTCAGGCGCGTGATCAGCGCCTGCAGCCATTGCGCACTGACGCCACGGGGCAAGCTGCCCGCCACGACCACCACATCATGGCCTGGGGCGATTTGCTCAAGGCGCGCCAGCAACGCCTGCTGCGCGGCTTCGTCGACCATTGGGCCCGGACCGTTGAGGTCGGTGATGCGGCCGTCCTGTTCGGCCAGCTTGATGTTGCTGCGGGTTTCGCCGGGAACGCGGATGAACGCGTCGACGAAGCCACGTTGAGCGAACAGCGTCTCGAACACCTGAGCGTTGTCCTCGCCGAGAAAACCACTGACCGTCAGCGTATGGCCGAGATCGGCCAACACCTGGGCCACGTTCACGCCTTTACCGGCGGCGTGGGCGTGCATGGCGTCGCTGCGGTTGACCTGGCCCGGTTCCAGGCGCGCCAACTCCACCGTGAGGTCGAGCGCCGGGTTGAGGGTCAGGGTAAGAATCTTCGCCATTACAGCGCCTCCACTAATGCGCGCACGTCATCGGCGCTGCCCACGGCCAAGGCCTCTTGGGCCAGGGTTTGTACTTGCGCCAGGCTCAATTCGCGAACCCGCGCCTTGACCTCGGCGATGCTGCGGGCCGAAACGCTCAGTTCGTCGACGCCCAGGCCCACCAGCACCGGCACCGCCAGCGGATCGGCGGCCAGCTCGCCGCACACACCGACCCATTTGCCATGGGCATGGGCCGCGCGCACGGTGATGTCGATCAGCTGCAACACTGCTGGATGCAGGCCATCGGCCTGGGCCGACAGGGTCGGGTGACCCCGGTCGATCGCCAGGGTGTATTGGGTCAGGTCATTGGTGCCGACGCTGAAGAAGTCGACCTCCTTGGCGAGCACCGGCGCCAGTAGCGCAGCGGACGGCACTTCGATCATGATGCCCAACTGCAAGTCCGCCACCGGAATCTCCCGGCGCAGCCGCTCGGTCATGTCGCGGGCCTGGCGCCACTCGTCGACGCTGCCGACCATGGGGAACATGATCCGCAGCGGACGGTTGTCCGCCGAGCGCAACAAGGCGCGCAATTGCGCTTCCATTACCTGCGGACGCTGCAAGGTCAGGCGGATGCCACGCACCCCGAGGAACGGGTTTTCTTCCTTCGCGATCGGCCAGTACGGCAGCGGTTTGTCCCCGCCCACGTCAAGGGTGCGCACCACCAGCGGCCGCCCGGCCAGGCCATCGAGCACCTTGCGGTATTCGGCTTCCTGGGTCGCTTCGTCCGGGGCCTCGGTGTGGGCCATGAAGATCAGTTCGGTGCGCAGCAGGCCGATGCCTTCGGCGCCCTGCTCCACCGCGCTGCTGACGCCGGCGCTTTCGCCGATGTTGGCGAACACTTCCACAGCGTGACCATCGCGGGTCAGCGCCGGTTGGTGGCGCTGCTCGGCGGCGGCCTTGAGGCGCTGCTCGCGGGTGTCGCGTTCTTCGGCGGCGCGTTGCAGCGTGGCGGCATCCGGGTCGACATGCAGCCGACCGCGCTGGCCGTCCAACAGCAAGGAGGTGCCTGGCGCCAGCAGCAACACCGCCGCGCCTGCGCCCACCAAGGCCGGAATGCCCAAGGCGCGGGCAACGATGGCGCTGTGGGCGGTGGCGCCGCCGCGGGCGGTGAGTATCCCCGCCACGCGTGCCGGGTCCAGGCGCGCCACGTCGGACGGGCCGACTTCGTCCATCACCAAGATGTATGGTTGATCCGGTTCGGCCGGGGTTTCGATGCCGCACAACTGGGCCAACACCCGCCGGCCGACGTCGCGCAAGTCGGCGGCACGTTCGGCGAGCAAGGCATCCTGCAGGGCTTCCTGTTCTTTTGCGGCGGCTTCGATCACACCCATCCACGCTGCTTGCGCGCTCTCGCCCAGCTTCAAGCGAGTGTCGACCTCATCGGTAAGCTCCGGGTCGTCGAGCATTTCCTGGTGAGTGATGAAAATCTCGCGGATGGCCTTGGCCTTCGCGCGCTCGATCAAGCCTTCGATATCGCGGCGCACCTGGCTCAGGGCCTTTTGCAGACGCTCGCGCTCGATCGCCGGGGACTCGCCACGCAGTGGATAATCAATGTCTTGCAGCACTTGGATATGCGCCGGGCCGATGGCGATGCCCGGTGCGGCCGCAACGGCCTGGATCAGGCTGCCGGATTCGGGCGCCAGCAGCACGCTGGCGACTTCGGCGATGGTGGTTTCCCGTGGCGCGCTTGGTGGCGGCAGCGGTTCGACCACTTCGCCGAGCCCCTCTTCGACAGCGGTCAGCAACGCCGGCAGCGCATCGGCGGCAATGCTCGGCTCGGCAATGAACTCCAGGGCCTGGCCGCGACGGGCGCCCAGACTCAACAATTTACTCAGGCTCTTGGCTGACACGGCGCTGTCCTGGCCGTCGACGACGCGCACGCGGATCTCGCCGTCGAAGTTTTTCGCCAACTGCGCGAGGATTTTCGCCGGGCGTGCATGCAGGCCGTGGGCATTGGCCAGGCCGATACGGGCGCTGGGCCAGTCGGCCGGCAGCTCGCCGCCCAGCACTTCAAGGACCTTGCGACTGCTGGTGGCGCGGCCCAATTCATGGCCACGACCTTCGATCAGCAGCGCGCAGAGTCTTTCCAGCAAGGCCTGATGGGCCTCGCCGAGGCTGGCCAGGCAGAACAGTCCACTCAGCGGCTGGCCGAGGTAGCGGATGGGTTTGTCCGGCGTGACAAACGCCAGCCCAGGGCGCTTGACGGTCTGTTCACTGTGCAGCCACCACAAGCCGTCGCCCAACGGCAGCGCCTCGACCTGCTGCAACACACCGGCGAACCCGTTGCTCACGCAATCGGCCTGGCGCAGCAGCCGAGCGCCGCGCCACACCAGTTCTTCGAAATCGTCAGCCGACACGCCGAGGCCGATCATCTGCGCATCCAGGGCCAGTTCCTGCGGCGCGCCTTGCAGCAGCTTCAACAGCGCCTCGGCAGACCCGGCGCGGCGCAAGGCCTGACCCAGGTCCGTCTCGCCGAGGGCACGGGTCAGCAGTTGCAACAGGCGCAGGTGCTCGTCGGATTTGGCCGCGATGCCAATCGCCAGGTAAACGATCTGCCCATCGCCCCAATCCACACCTTCGGGGAACTGCAACAAGCGCACGCCGGTGGTATTCACCAGGTCGCGGGTCTGCGGGGTACCGTGGGGAATGGCAATACCTTGGCCAAGAAAGGTCGAGCCCTGGGCCTCGCGGGCCTGCAAGCCGGCGAGATAACCCTCGGCCACCAGACCATCGGCCACCAGTTTGTCGGCGAGCAATTGCAGCGCGGCGTCTTTATCCACAGCCACCTGGGCCATGGATATCTGCTCTAGAGTGAGCTCGAGCATGCTTTCTCCTTTTTGGCGTCCGGTGGGCGCCAGGTATTGTTTTGAATGAATCAGCTTAGCGTGTGGGGCGGCTTCCGGCGGTAGCGCGGCAGTGCGGCCAGAAAAATCCCAAGAGCCTGAAAATACGCTTGCTGAAACGTTTAATCTAGAAAGATTGGCACGTTACTCGATAATCTCTCATCCTTGAAGTGCAACTTGTCGAAAGCGCCTCGGGGGTGACCATCGTGCCGAATCGGGTAGGATGGGCCTTCAACGTCGCGGCACACTCGAAAAAACAAGGAAAACCGGGTTGAAACTCAGTGATATCGCCCAGCTTGCCGGTGTGTCCGTCACCACCGCCAGCTACGTCATCAACGGCAAGGCCGAACAACAACGCATCAGCAACGCGACCGTCGAACGGGTGCGGGCGGTGGTCGAAGAACATGGCTTCACGCCCAACCCCCAGGCCGCCGGGCTGCGCAGCCGGCACACGCGAACGTTGGGTTTCATCCTGCCGGACCTGGAAAACCCCAGCTATGCCCGTATTGCCAAGCTCCTGGAGCAAGGCGCTCGCGCCCGGGGCTATCAACTGTTGATCGCCAGTTCCGACGACGCGCCTGACAGCGAGCGGCAATTGCTGCAACTGTTCCGCGCCCGGCGCTGCGATGCGCTGATCGTCGCCAGTTGCCTGCCGGCCGAGGATGACAGTTACCGTCAGCTCCAGGCCAAGGGTATTCCGATCATCGCTATCGACCGGGTGATGGAATCCGCGCATTTCTGCTCGGTAATCAGCGACGATCGCCAGGCCAGCCTGCAACTGACCCGCAGCCTGCTAGACACCCAGCCGCGGCAGATCGCGCTGATCAGCGCCCGCCCCGAACTGAGCATCAGCCAGGAGCGGACCGCCGGTTTTCGCGAGGCGCTGGCTGGGTTCGACGGCCAGGTGTTGATCGAACACGGCGAGTCGTTCAGCCGTGAATGCGGTCGCCAATTGATGGACGAGATGCTCGCGCGCCTGGGGCACTTGCCCGATGCGCTGATCACCACCTCCTATGTCCTGCTGCAAGGCGTGTTCGACGCCCTGCATGATTTTCCGCTCAAGTCGCGGCCGCTGCGCCTGGGCACGTTCGGTGACACGCAACTGCTGGATTTCCTGCCGCTGCCGGTCAATGCCATGTCCCAGCAGCATCAGCTGATCGCTGCCAAGGCGCTGGAACTGGCGCTGGCGGCCATCGAGAACAATGACTACCAGCCCGGTGTACAGGCGATTGCCCGCACGTTCAAACAGCGTATCCATCAAGGCTGAGGATTTTTCTGGATCGAACCATGGAGCTGATCGACACCCACACCCACCTGGACTTCCCGGATTTCGACGCGGATCGCTCGGCGCTGCTGGCCGAAAGCCGCGCCCTGGGTGTCAGGCAAATCGTCGTGCTGGGGGTACACCGGGATAACTGGCAACGGGTCTGGGATTTGGCGCAGAGCGACCCGGACCTACATGCTGCCTTGGGTCTGCACCCGGTGTTCCTCGACCAGCATCGCGGCGAAGATCTTCAGCACTTACGTGACTGGCTGGCCCGCCTGGCCGGGCATCGGCAGTTGTGTGCGGTGGGGGAAATCGGCCTGGATTATTACATCGAGACCCTGGACCGTGATCGCCAGCAGGCATTGTTCGAGGCGCAACTGGAACTGGCCGCGGAATTCAACCTTCCGGCACTGATCCATGTGCGCCGCAGCCACGCCGCGGTGATCGCGACGCTAAAGCGTATCCGCCCCGCCCGCACCGGCATCATCCACGCCTTTGCCGGTAGCTTCGAAGAGGCTCGTGAATACATCAGGCTCGGTTACAAGCTCGGCCTCGGCGGCGCGGCGACATGGCCGCAGGCTTTGCGCATGCACCGGGTGCTGCCAAAACTGCCACTGGACGCGGTGGTGTTGGAGACCGACTCACCAGACATGGCCCCGGCGATATTCCCCTGCCAGCGCAACAGCCCGGCGCATTTGCCGGCAATTTGCGCGGCGTTGGCGCAAATCATGGGCGTCAGCCCGGAACGATTGGCCGAGGCCAGCACGGCCAACGCCCGCCAGCTGTTCAATTGGTGACCCTCTGTGGGAGCGATGTGGACACAGGAATCACACCCGAAACGCATTGATCAACTGCTTGAGCTGCACCACCTGTACGGACAGTTCACGGCTGGCGTCTTCGGTCTGGTGCGCGCCTTCGGCGGTACGTTCGCCGGCGCGGTTGATCTCGACGATATTCTGGTCGATGTCATGGGCTACCGCCGTCTGTTGCTCTGCGGCCGCGGCGATCTGCTGGTTCTGGTCAACGATCATGCCAACGGCACCGAGGATATTTTCCAGGGCCTGCTGAACCCTTTCCGACTGACCAACGGTGCCGCTGGCCATTTCATGGCTGCTGCCCATGGCCTTGACGGCGGCACCCACGCCGTTGTGCAGCCGGCTGATCATCGCTTCGATTTCCTCGGTCGATTGCTGGGTTCGCTTGGCGAGGGTCCGGACCTCATCGGCCACCACCGCGAACCCACGCCCCTGCTCGCCGGCCCGGGCCGCTTCGATCGCGGCATTGAGCGCCAGCAGGTTAGTCTGCTCGGCGATGCTCTTGATCACGTCCAGGACACGGCTGATGGCCTGGCTGTCGGTGGCCAGTTGGTTGATCACTTGCACCGACTGATCGATTTCACTGGCCAGCCGGGCGATGCTGCTTTGCTGTGATTGCACCAGGCCGCGTCCGTTAAGGGTTTCATCGTTCACGCTATGGGCGCTGCTGACCGCCGCAGCGGCGCTGCTGGCGACTTCCTGAGCGGTGGCCGACATCTGGTTCATTGCCGTGGCCACCAGCTCGATCTGGCTGCGCTGCCCGGCCACGGCCTGGTTGCTCTGGGCAGACACGGCTTGTACCTGACCGGCCTGGCGCTCGACCTCGGCAACCGTGCGGCCGACCTGTTCGATCAAATCATGGATTTTCGCCACGGTGCCATTGAACACTTCACCCAGCTCGCCCAACTCATCCTGGCTGCGAGCCACGAAATTGACCGTCATGTCGCCCGCCGCGACCTTGTCCATCATTGCGCCCAGGTGTTTGAGCGTGGTGCGAGTCGAGGCGTAGAAACCGGCGTAAAGGTAAAAAATCAACAGGAACACCGCCGCCAATGCCAGCGCTTGCAGCACCATGTGGCTGCGGTTCTGCTCCAGGCGATGCTGCAACTGGACCCCGAGAAAGCCCAGTGTCACTTCGTTGAGCCGATAGGTCTGTTCCATCAGGCCGCTGACCTGCTCATAAAACGCCGACCAAGGGGCATCGAGCGTATCAGCCATCACCACCTGTTCCTCGATCAGTTCGGCGGCCTGTTTGAGAGAGTTCTTACTAGCGCCAGCCTGCTCGGCTAGTGCTTGCCCGGCCGCCTTGCTGGAGCCAAGGGCGTCCTGCAATTTCAACTCATATTCGCCCTGGAGTTTTTCCACCTGCCCCAGCAGCTCGTCGAACCGGGTGCTCGAAGCTGAATTGAGGAACCCCAAGCCCAGCGACGAAGCACCCAGCGCACGCCCCTCGCCCAGGCTCTGGGTGACCTTGGGCGTTACGCCAACCATCAACTCGCTGAGTTGGCGGATGTCGCCCTGATTATCACGACTCAGGCCTGCCTGGCTGGCGATGACCTGGCCGAATATCTGCGCATTATTGAGCAACCTGCCGATCAGCGCACTTTTGCTTTGCAATGAGCTTTCGGCCTGCTGGGCCTTGAAGGCGGCGACCATTTCGTCGCGCTTGGCATCGAAGGCGCTGACGTGTTCGGGCTCCGCGGCCATCGCTTGCATGGTTTGGAGGCGCGCGAGAATTTGTTGTTCCAACGCGCTGATCCGGCTTTCCACGTCGCCGGCCTTACCGGACTGGCCCAGGCTGGCATTGATCTGCACCAGATTGTTCAAGGTTTCCAGGTCACGGCGCAGAGTCAGGCTGCTGCCCAGCAAGTCGAGGCTTTGCAACTCGACTTGGGTGCCCTGGAACTCTCGGTAGGAGTCGCGTACCAGGAAGAAGTTGGTCACCAGCATCGGCAGCAGGAACAACACGCTGATCAGACTGAACTTCATGCCGAAACTCAGGCGGTTCATCAGGGCGACGGCGGGCCAGAGCAAACTCTTCACAAGGAAGTCTCCCGGTAATTTTTATTTTTATAGGCGCGCGGGCAGGCAGCAGAAGGCCACTATGCGGACGCCGCTTCTGTATAGCCTAAATCGGCGGGGAGATTTGTAACTTAAGGTTAACGGGGCGGGCCTGCACAACTACTGTAAAGAAGCAAACGAGGCGCTCACCAGCATATACCCCTTTGAGAAAGCAGCGCTTCCCGACTATCGCTCCACCACCCGTTGCCCCAATGACTCACGCAACAACGTCCGCGGCAAGACAAAGCCCTTGAACGGCATCCGAGTAAAGGGGTTGTTCGCCCCTTCGGCATGTACCTTGAAGCGCATGACCCCGCTGATCACCTGCAGGCTCAGGTCGACGCTGGTGGCGGTGCGCGCATTGAGTCGGGCGCGGCTGAGCAGACGATAAAACGACCACGGCCCCCGAAAGCCCATGCTGACCGTGGTGCCGTCGCTCTTGACCAAGGTCAGGCGGCTGTCACTGCTCTCGCCCTTCACGCCCGGCCAGCTCATCGCGATGCCTCGGACCGCACCGTGGGAGTAGAGATGCAACTGGCCGTCGATGCTCAAGGCACTGCTCAGGTGGTCGGCGCTCAGCGCGAGGGGCTCCAGGGTAAACGGCACGTTGAATACGCCACGATTATCGAAGAAGGTGTCGCGGATCTGCTCGACCATCTTGAGCTGGGTGATAACCTCCGGGCGGATCAGGTAGTCCTCCTCACTCTCGGAGTACAGCGCGTCGAGGTTGTCCTTGAGGAACACTTTCAGATACTGGTCGTGGAAACGTTGCACCAGGCCGGCGGGACCGAAGAATGCTTCGAAGTCCTTGAGCGAGACGTCGTCCCGGCTCCCGCTCAAGGGGTAGCGCGAGGCCAGGCGTTCTTTGTAAAAGCTGTAGACGTCCGCTTCCCAACGCTGTTCCAGCTCACGCAAAGCCATCACCATCAGCACTTGTGAGGTCTGATCCGCCAGATGACGTACCTGCTGGTTCAGCGGCTCCGGAAGGCCGGCGGCGATGCGCTGCAGGTTGCGGATCGGGTCGGGGTCGGCTTGCGAGAAGCGCGCCAGCACCACACCAAGGGCGGCCTTGCCCCGGTTGGGATGGTCCTGCACTGCCTTGGCATGGTCGTAGACGGCATTGATCGCGCGCAGGGTTTCTTCGTAGTAGGACGGCTTGTTCTGCTGAGCATTAAGCAACCCGGACAGGCCCGCGAACGCGCGGTGAATGCCCAGCGCCTGAGTGCGACCCGCCTCATCGCCGTGCGCGACCTCGTCCTTGCCGGTGGATGGTGGATAGATCAGCGTGTTGTCACGCACAGTTTCCAACAGACGACGCAGCGGCGCGGCCGGGCCGGTGACTTGCCCCAGCACTTCGAGGGTTTGGGCCAGATCGGTGAAGTCGGTCACGGCGAACTGGTTCAACGCGCGGCGCCAGCTGTCAACGTAATCGGCACTGTACAAGGCCCGCATTCGCTCGGTCAGCACTCGGCGGTCAGCCGCGGAATAATCCAGGCTACGGCGCTCGCCCAGCACCCATTGGTCAATCAATGCCAGCTCGGTGACGTTCTGGCTATTGGGCTCAAAATAATCACGAAAGCCCCGTGCGGTCAGCAGCGGTGGCAGCGCCAGGTTTTCGTCCAGCGCCGCACCGCTGTCGCGTTCGTTCAGGGGGCGGTAGACCACGTCGAAGGCCGGGCCGATTTCATTGCGAAGATCCAGTTCGCCATGCAGGCGTTCCTCGGCCTGCTGGCGCAGGGTCATGTACACCCGCTGCGCCATGGGCAGCTTGCGCAGTTGCTGTTGAGTTTGCGCGATCAGTGCGCGGTGTTCGGGTAGTTCGACATCGGCGTAGGTCAACGCATAGGTCAAGTGACGCATCAAGGCGGCTTGGCGTTGGCCCTGCCCTGGATAGGCCTGCTGCCATTGCTGGGCCATCCACTGCGCAACGATCTCTGGTCGACGATTGTCGCGGTCCTCGATCATGCGGTAAACGCGCAGGGCGGCAAGTTGTTCGTCGCTACCCGGTTCGGCGCGGCGGATGACCTCGACCGCGCCTTCGGCAATCGCCGGTAGGAAACGCCGCGACAACAAACTCAGGTAGGCCTGATCGACCATCGGCCCGATGAGCTGCCCCTGGTACAAGCCCATGTCGGCCAATTGCGGCCAAGTGGCTCGATAGTCGCCATACACCGTGACCGCATCACGAATTTCATCCAGCGGTACCAGCAAGTTCAGCCCGGTGGGATCGGCCTGCAGGTCGCTGGCCTTGCTGCTGAAGGCCTGGCTTTGGGCCAGGACCTGGTCGGCCTTGTCACGGTTGATGCCGTAGTAGTACCACCAACCGCCAACCAGCAACGCACTGGAAATCCCAGCCAGTACCGAACCGCTGAGCAGCAGGCGACGCTTGCGCCGTGCCACCTTGAAGTTGTCCCCAGCCAGCCCGGCCTCCGGGTAGACCACCC
Organism: Pseudomonas sp. AGC41; assembly: GCF_057334555.1. NCBI lineage: Bacteria > Pseudomonadati > Pseudomonadota > Gammaproteobacteria > Pseudomonadales > Pseudomonadaceae > Pseudomonas > Pseudomonas sp. AGC41. The sequence continues at coordinate 4,606 of NZ_JBHFJB010000013.1, read as the reverse complement.
GCTGCAACAGGTGCTGGGCAAAATACACCACCGAATGCCCTTGCTTGGCCGAGCTGACCGGCGCGGGAAACCCATAGGCCCGCGCCGAAGCCTCGACAAACAGGTTGGCCACCACACCGCGCTGGTACACCGACGATAGGTACACACCGCGCACCAGAGCCGGCGTGGTGTAGCGATCACTGCCCAACACATCGCCGAGGAAGCGCAACAAAATCTCCCGCGAACCGCTGAGCTGACGCATCAGGCAGAACAGCCGCTCACGCACCTCGGCAGACTCGGGATCCCCCATGGCCCCTATGACTTGCCTGTTCAACGCATCAACGAAGCGGTCATACGCGACCGTCAACTCACCCAGCCAGGCATCAAAATCCTCGACGGATTCGAGACTGAAGGTAAAGCCCTGCACCTCCTCCCGTGCCGATGCAGGGAGCTTGGCGAACAACTCTTCAAAGCCATCGAGCAAATCGAACTTGCTCAGTACCACGTATAACGGCAAGCGCGTGCCCAGTTCATGGCCCAATTCGTTCAAGCGGGCGCGCAACAGATAGGCCAGATTGCGGCGCTCATTGGGCGGGCGCTCGAACAGGCTGACCATGTCCACCAACAGCACCACGCCGTTGAGCGGACGACGGCTGCGGCTGCGCGCCAGCCAGTCGATCATATGGTGCCACAGGCGTTTCTCGGCGCCGGCGGGCAGTCCGGTGGATTGTTCGACCGGGGCGACGACCATGGGTTCGGCGACGACGTCAGTGTCCGCAGCCGCATTCTCGGTGGGTGCGGCTGGAACCGGCGTCGGCGGCGGTTGCCGTTCGGACTGGCTGATGAACTCGCCGGGCGGGTCGATCAGTACCGCCTCATCGCCGATCCACCAATCGATGTCGAACGCAAGGTCTGAATCCGAGGTGGTCTGCGCGGTACCACTACGCGCAGTGCGGGTCAGGGCGAAACTCTGGCTGGAACGGCTGATAAAGCTGGACTTGCCGGCGTTCTCTTCCCCAAGCACCAGGTACCAGGGGATCTGGTGCAGGCTGCGGCCCTGATGGTTGTCCCGTACCCGCGCCAGGTTGTTTTCCAATGAACGTTCCTGGGCTTGCAGGTACACTAGGCAAGGGTCTTGCACCCGTTGTACTTGTTGCTCACGTTCCTGCTGCAAACGGCGCTGGCGACGGTGCACAAGCCAGGTCCACGCCAACAGCGGCAACGCCACCAGCACCACACTGATCGCCAGGCGCAGCGGCCAGTGCGCCAGCGGTTGCTCGTCGCGCCAGCTCCAGGCTGGTCCCTGCCACCACAGCCACCCCAACGCCAAGGCAATGGCCAACAGCCCGGCGGCGATGACGATAAGCGCCCCATGGCGCGGAATGGCAGAAAACCCGCGCGCCAATGTGCCCAGCCTCTTGTTCATTGCTGTTCGCCCCTGAACTTTCCCAAGATAAAAATCATCATCTCCGCCCATGCGCGGAAACTCTGATTTGAATTGTTTTATTCGCAGTTAGGGGAAACAGTAGCAGTACAAACAACCCCCCTTCAATACACAGCACAAAAGAAACAAAAACTTACACCCGAGCCTTTTAATTATCTTGACGGAGCGCCCTCACCAACACAAACATCTGCAAATATTTTTCAGATCTTATCTAACAGCCCCAACCAATAACTTACCTACAGAAATCTCCTACAAATAAGCCGTGCAACTTTTCCTTACTAAACAGGCTTGAGCCATGTTGCTAAAAGATCGTTTTTCAGAAGAACTTCGCTACTTGCGCGAGTTGGGGCGCGAGTTTGCTGAAGACGATCCGCGCCTTGCACCGTTCCTGGGTGATCAGGCGTCAGACACAGGCGCCGCGCACCTGCTGGAAGGGTTCGCATTCCTGACCACCAAGCTGGCACTGAAGATCGAAGATGACCTGCCACAACTCACCCACCCGCTGCTGCAACAGGTCTACCCCAACTACCTGCGCCCGCTGCCCAGCCTGACCCAGGTACGTTTTGACCCAGTGGGACACGCCCTCAGCGGTCCGCAGGTGATCACCAAGGGCACACAGCTGTTTTCCCAACCGGTAGACGGCGTTAGTTGCACCTTCCGCACCTGTACCGACGTGACCCTTTATCCATTGCAGGTGAGCGCCGCGAGCGTCTCCCACAGCGTGCAAAAGTCAGTGTTGGGCATCGAGCTGCAGGCCTTGTCGGACCAGCCGTTAAGCGAGATCAACGGCGACCGCCTGGACTTCCATCTCGGCGGCGTCGATCTCAACGCATTGACGCTCTACCTGTGGCTGGCCCAGCACCTGCACAAGATAGTGTTGTGCATCGACGACCAGCGCCTGGCCCTGCCACCGGACGCGCTGGGTTTTCCCGGCTTCGAGCGCCACGACGCACTGCTGCCCACCCTGGAGCACCAACTGGAAGGCTATCGCCTGCTCCAGGAGTACTTTTACTTTCCCCAGCGTTTTCACGGCTTCAGTGTCAGCGGCCTGCGCCGCCTCTGGCCACAGGCAACAGCCGGGCAGATTCGCCTGGAGCTGCATTTTTCCACCCCGCTGCCGGCCTCCGTCCAGATCAACCCCGAGACGCTCTGTCTGTACTGCACCCCCGCCATCAACCTGTTCGAACACCCGGCCGAACCGATCCAGCTGGATGGCGAAGAACTGCAGGAACCCGTGCAGCCGCGCGGCCCACACGCCCACGCCTATGAAATCTTCAGCATCGACCAGGTCAGCGCCCGGCGTCGCAAACCGCAAACCCCGGCAGACAAACATCGCGTCGACTTCGCCCCGTATGAGTCGTTGCAGCATCAGGTGGAACCGGTCGGCGAGCGCACGGTGCGCTATTACAGCCACATCATTGAACCGGAGCTGCTCAAGGGTTGCGCCAAACACAGCCTGCGCCTGATCCATGCCGATCAGCGTCCGTACCTGGGTGAGCGTGAAGCGCTCAACATCCAACTGACCTGCAGCAATGGCGACCTGCCTCGGCAGTTGCAAGTGGGCGAACTCAACCGCACCACCCAAACCACGCCCTCGTTCGCCACCTATCGCAACATCACCCGCCCAACCCGCGCCTACCCACCGATGCTCGACGGCCAGGTGCAATGGGCGCTGATCTCCAACCTGGCCCTGAATAACCTGTCGCTGTCATCGCCGGCTGCCCTCAAGGCGGTGTTGCAAGTCTACGACTTCATCGCAGCCCACGACCTGCCCCACCACCGCGCCACCCAACGCCGCCTGGAAGGCATTCGCCAAATCAGCACCGCACCGGTCGATTGGTGGATCAAGGGCGTGCCCGTGCGCGGCAGTTGCACCACCCTGACTATCGACCCCGCCGGCTTCAGCAACGCCGGCGACCTGCACCTGTTTGGCAGCGTGCTCTCGCATTTCATGGCGCTGTACGCCAGCACCAACGCCTTCCAGCAACTGGAAATCATCAACGCTGCCGATCACACCGCCTTCACCTGGCCAATGCGCACCGGCCAGCAACCCATTATTTAATCCGCGGAGACCGGCATGCCGACCCTACCCCCTACCAGGACCTTTTCCAGCACCCACGGTAACGCCCGCGACGGCCGGCCCGACGGTGAGCTGTTCTGCCATCACGATCCACTGGAATTCCAGCTACGCGGGCACAGCCTCAACCCGCTGGTGGACGTCGCCATGCCGCTGTTCGGGCTGGTGATTCGCCTGCGCAGGACCGACACCTATCCATCGGTGGAACAGCTACAGGGGCACCTCGCCAACCAGATCAAGGTGATGCTGGAAGAGTTGCGCCAACACGGCTACAGCGAGACCGAACTGCGGGTGTTCTCCTATGCGCTGTGTGTGTTTGTCGATGAGGCGGTGCTGGCCACCCCGTGGGGTAGCGGGTCGGTGTGGCAGGCCAAGTCGCTGCTGAGCACCTTCCACCAGGAAACCTGGGGCGGCGAGACCTTCTTCACCCTGCTGACCCGCCTGCAGGAAACCCCGGAGCAATACCGCGATGTACTGCTGCTCATGTACCTGTGCTTGTGCCTGGGTTTCAAGGGCCAGTACAGCGTGCAGACCCAGGGCGACCAGGCTCTGCAGCAACTAATCACTCGATTGCAGGGCGTGATCGGCACGCTGTACGACCCGGTGCCTGAGCAACTGACCCACCCACTGGTAAACGTTGCGCCGCGCCACTACCAGATGAACCGGCAATGGCCGTGGTGGACGCCTTGGGCGGCAGCCGGGGCCATTTGCCTGGGGGCATATGGATTCTTTGCAATACGGCTGAACACCATGACTCTGCAAGTCATGCAATCACTTGAAGCCATCTTACTGCGTTAATAGCTGTAGGCAATTTCATTGTTGTTCGTAGTACTTGTGAAATTTTACACACGATAAAAATCAGCCCCAAGCACAATTAGAGAAACTTCCTACAACAAATACGGAAAGCGTGAAGGCGACAACCAGATAATGCCTATCTAAAGTTCAAGACCTTTCAACCTGCCACATGGATTGCCAGCAGGAGTTGCCATGCCTCATCCGCGTGATGTGCGCTTTACCTTCAGCTCAACCGCCGCCATCAACTTCGATGTAGTCGCGTTTGAACTTACCGAAGGACTGTGCGAACTGTATCGCCTGACCGTAGACTT
>NZ_JBHFJB010000012.1:34826-42300 GCF_057334555.1 Pseudomonas sp. AGC41 | reverse complement strand
CCACGGGTACATCATTTTGTTAAGTGAACAGCATTAGCATCAACGCGGGCTTTGTCTTGCATCCATACCAACCGTCAGAAGCGGAACACTTCCATGTCCGTCCGAATCGGCAGGGCCATCGGAATCTTGTCCTTTTCCTTGCCTGCCGGCTTGGCCGGCGCAGGCGCGGGCTTGCGCGGTACTTCAGCGATAGGAGGCTGGTTGGCCAGAGGCTTGAGCGAGACGGACAGCTGCTCGGCCAGCCGCTGCAGGAGCACACCCTGGGCCTGAACCTGCGCCGCCGTGGTGCCGGCGTGTTGCTCTTGCAGATGAACGATGCGGTTCTCACGCACCTTGCCGCGACGGTCAATCAACCGCCATTGGGCATCGAGTACCGCCGGTTGTGATTCACCCGAATCCAGGCGGGTAATCGACAGCAGTACCTGCACATCCGGGGTGAAGCCTTGGGTGGCCGGGGCCAGCACCACGCGCTGACTGTCCAGGTGACCGGCGACCTGGCGCAGCAACAACTGGTCGATGTCCGAGGACAGGCTGCCGGCCCAACGACCGTCCGTGGCGGCTTGCAGGCTGCCGTCCGGTTGGCGTTGCAGGAGAGTTTCGCGTTGCAGGTAGTCGGCAATCAATACAGGGCCCAGCAAAACCGCCATGCCTGTGCTTTGCGCAGGCTGGGCCGGGGTACCGCTGTCCAGCTGATACAGCGACACCGGCTGGTGCATGCTGCAACCCGCCAGGCCAAGCAGGCCGGCGAGCCACAAAATAGGTAGGCGCAGAGCAGTCATCGTCCCGTCCAGGTGGCAGCCACAAGGCTTACCACAGTGAAAATACTCGGTCATTATGAAGAACGCTCGGCCACGCCGGCGCTTGAAAGGGCCTATCATCCGTGAATATGCGTTCCGACTCCAGCGCCAAAGTTCCGATCTGCGGCTTTTAATCGCAGACCGAGCCCTCTAGCACGGTCAATTGAGGTTTTCGACGAGCAGTGCATCCACCCTCTGAAAACCCCTTGGAAGCTTGTTGCCCCGCCGACCGCGTTCACCTTTGTAATGCTCAAGATCGTCCGCTTTCAGTGAAAGCGTACGCTTTCCAGCCTGCAGCACAAGCGTGGCACCTTCGGGTAACACTGCAATATCCGTGACAAATTCCTCGCGACTCGCCACCCGTTCGCCAGGAATCCCGATGATCTTGTTGCCTTTGCCTTTCCCAAGCTGTGGCAGATCGCTGATCTTGAACACCAGCAACCGACCTTCGGTCGTCACCGAAGCCAGCCAGTTGTTATCGCGATCGCTGACCGGGCGCGGGGCAATGACCTTGGCGTTGTTCGGCAGGCTCAACAACGCCTTGCCCGCCTTGTTCTTGGCTTGCAGGTCTTCACCCTTGACGACGAATCCGTAGCCGGCGTCCGACGCGATAACGTACAGCCCGTCATCATCAGGCATCAGCACACATTCAAAAGTTGCACCCGGTGGAGGTGTTAATCGTCCGGTCAGCGGTTCACCCTGGCCTCGCGCCGATGGCAAGGTGTGGGCCGGCACCGAATAGCTGCGTCCGGTGGAGTCGATGAACACCGCGAACTGGTTCGAGCGCCCCGGCGCCAAGGCCTTGAAGCCGTCCCCGGCTTTATAGGAAAGCCCGGCGGCGTCGATGTCATGGCCCTTGGCGGAACGCACCCAGCCTTTTTCCGACAGTACAACGGTGACTTTCTCATTCGGCAACAGATCGTGCTCGCTGAGGGCCTTGGCCTCGGCACGCTCGACAATCGGCGAACGACGGTCATCGCCATAGGTTTCGGCGTCCTTGAGCAACTCGGTGCGTACCAGTTTCTTCAGCTTGGCTTCGCTGCCCAGCAAGGCTTGCAGCTTGGCCTGTTCCTTGAGCAATTCATCCTGCTCGGCACGCAGCTTCATTTCTTCCAGGCGGGCCAGTTGGCGCAGGCGCGTGTCGAGGATGTAGTCGGCCTGGATTTCACTGAGGGCGAAGCGCTCGATCAGGCTGGCCTTGGGGTGTTCCTCGGTGCGGATGATGTGGATCACTTCATCGAGGTTGAGATAGGCGATCAGCAAGCCGTCCAACAGATGCAAGCGACGCTCGACCTTGTCCAGACGGAATTGCAGGCGTCGACGCACCGTCTTGACCCGGAATTCGAGCCACTCCACGAGCAATGCCCGCAGGTTTTTCAACTGCGGCTTGCCGTCCAGGCCGATGATGTTGATGTTCACCCGATAGCTGGACTCCAGATCGGTGCTGGCGAACAGGTGCTGCATCAGCGCGTCGTGGTCGACCCGGCTGTTCACCGGGATGATCACGATGCGGCAGGGGTTCTCGTGGTCGGATTCGTCGCGCAAGTCAGCCACCTGCGGCGCTTTCGACGGTTTTGCCTGCATCATCGCAGCAATCTGCTCGAGGACTTTCGCCCCGGAAACCTGATGCGGCAGCGCGGTGACGATGATGTCACCGTCTTCGACGTGATAGACGGCGCGCATGCGCACCGAACCGCGACCGGTCTCATAGATCTTCAGCAGATCGGCACGCGGCGTGATGATTTCCGCTTCGGTCGGGTAGTCCGGGCCCTGGATATGTTCGCAGAGCTGTTCCACCGTGGCTTTCGGCTCGTCTAGCAGACGCACGCACGCCGTGGCGACTTCCCGCAGGTTGTGCGGCGGCACGTCGGTGGCCATGCCTACGGCGATGCCGGTGGTGCCATTGAGCAGGATATTCGGCAAACGCGCCGGCAACACCAGGGGTTCATCGAGGGTGCCGTCAAAGTTTGGCCCCCAGTCCGCGGTGCCTTGGCCCAGCTCGCTGAGCAGCACTTCTGAATAGCGCGACAGGCGCGCCTCGGTGTAGCGCATGGCCGCGAAGGATTTGGGATCGTCCGGCGCACCCCAGTTACCCTGCCCGTCCACCAGCGTGTAGCGATAGCTGAACGGCTGGGCCATCAGCACCATGGCCTCATAGCAGGCCGAGTCGCCGTGGGGGTGGAACTTGCCGAGCACGTCACCGACGGTACGCGCCGACTTCTTGTGCTTGGAATCGGCGTCCAGCCCCAGCTCACTCATGGCATAGATGATCCGCCGTTGGACCGGCTTAAGACCGTCGCCGATATGCGGCAAGGCGCGGTCCATGATCACGTACATGGAGTAATTGAGGTAGGCATTTTCGGTGAAGTCAGCCAGCGATCGGCGTTCTACGCCGTCCAAGCTGTCTGCAAGAATGTCGCTCATGCGGGCCTCATCAGTTCGTTGTCTGGCGCAGCAGCATGGTGCCGTCGCGCTGGGTAAATTCAAGTTTGTTCAGGGCGCTCATGCCCAGCAGCACTTGCGTGCCTTCCAGGCCTGGCGCCACCAGGGCACGGACATCACGCAACACGATGTCACCCAATTGCAGCCGGTCGATGCGGGTGCGGTAGCCTTCGCTCAAACCGTTGGCGGTGCTCAACCTCACGCCAAGACCTTTTTCCAGCTTGAGGCGCTCGGCCAGTTCCTGCGGGATCGCTACGTCGGTGGCCCCGGTGTCGAGCATGAAGTCCACCGGTTGGCCGTTGATCTGGCCGCTGGCGACAAAATGTCCCTGCCGGTTGCCGACCAGCTTTACCTCGATAAAACCTTCGCCCTTCTGCGAATGCACCTCGGCATTGGGGTTGAGCTCTCGCTGCTCCCACTGGGCAAAAAACCGCGTTGCCAGAAACAGTGCCGCGCACCAGGCCAGGATCATCAGTACCCGGCCAGCGCGCTTGCCCGGTGGTTGCTGGCTCATGGCGCGGCACTCCAGCCACCCTCGGGCGCGGCGAAGCGCCAGATAACCGGCCGCTGCTCGCCGTCAGCCCGCGCACCGTCGTTGTTGTCTACACCGACCCAGGCGCCGTCGGCGTCGACGACCCCCCCTCGACCAGGCCGAAGGGCTGTGGATAACGGCGGTCGTCCTGCAATGCCTCGGCCGCAAATGACCAGCAGCGCTCGACCTTGGCGGTCTGCGGGTCACGCCGGCAGACCTGATAGGCGTTTCGCTCCAGGGTAAACAGCTTGCCGTTGAACAATGACAGATCGGCGAAATCCCGGGAAACCGCCTTGGCCTTGGGATACTGCGCCGGCTGCATCTCCTGCCCCGCTTCGCTCAACAATACGCAATTGCCGTCGCAATCCCACACCGTTTGCTGGCGCTTGAGCAACACCAGGCCACGACGCTCCCGTTCGGCGGCCAGCCATAGCTGATCGCCAGCCGGGTTGACCGCCACACCTTCGAACAGGGCATTAAAATGCAGCAGCATGCCGCTGCCCCGGGCCTGGCGGAGCATGGTCGGGGTGATTTTCAGCCAGGACGCTTCGCCTGTCGGCGATATTCTCAGCACGGCGGCGTGGGACTCACTGACCAGATAACGCTGACCGGCGCTGTCGCAACTGATGCCTTCGTAGTCCAGTTCGCCACCGCGCACGAACGACGCCGCCCAGGTTCGCGACTGCAAGCCCCAGGGCAGATCATTCTCCGGCACGGCCGGCACCTCGATAGCCACAGCCTCGGCCTGCCAGGCCCGGGCATCGGAAGGTTGGAGACGATAGATCAGATCGTCGTCGCGATCTGACACCGTCCACATCTGCTTGCCACACAAGGCCAGCCCGGAGAGATTGCCGCCGCGCATGCCATCGACGACGTGCTCGGACAGCAGCTTCAGTTCTGGCGCCGGCCCTGCGCACACCGCCCCCGCCCACAGCAACAACGCCAGGGCGAAACCGTTGCGCATCAGGCCAGGACCTCGGCCAGATCACCCTTGGATTCAAGCCAATTCTTGCGGTCGCCGGCGCGTTTTTTCGCCAGCAACATGTCCATCATTTCCGAGGTCGCTTCGAAATCGTCCAGGGTCAATTGCACCAGGCGACGGGTGTTCGGGTCCATGGTGGTTTCGCGCAACTGCGGCGGGTTCATCTCACCCAGGCCTTTGAATCGGGTGACCTGCGGCTTGCCGCGTTTCTTCTCCGCTACCAGCCGATCGAGAATGCCGTCGCGCTCGGCTTCGTCGAGGGCGTAGTAGATCTCCTTGCCCAGGTCGATACGGTACAGCGGCGGCATCGCCACGTAGACATGGCCGGCATCCACCAGCGGGCGGAAATGCTGGACGAACAAAGCGCAGAGCAAGGTGGCGATGTGCAGGCCGTCGGAATCGGCGTCGGCGAGGATGCAGATCTTGCCGTAACGCAGCTGGCTCATGTCCTCGGCGCCCGGATCGACGCCGATGGCCACCGCAATGTTGTGCACTTCCTGGCTGGCCAGCACTTCGCTGCCGTCAACTTCCCAGGTGTTGAGGATCTTGCCCCGCAGCGGCAGGATCGCCTGGAACTCCTTGTCTCGCGCCTGCTTGGCCGAGCCACCGGCGGAGTCACCTTCCACCAGGAACAGCTCGGAACGCATCGGGTCCTGCCCGGCACAATCGGCGAGCTTGCCCGGCAGTGCCGGCCCTTGGGTGATGCGCTTGCGCTCGACCTTCTTGCTTGCCTTGAGGCGACGTCCGGCGTTGCTGATCGCCAGTTCGGCGAGGGCCAGGCCGGTTTCCGGGTTGGCGTTGAGCCAAAGGCTGAAGGCATCCTTGACCACCCCGGAGACAAACGCCGCCGCCTCGCGGGACGACAGGCGCTCCTTGGTCTGGCCGGAGAATTGCGGCTCCTGCATCTTCATCGACAATACGAAGGCGATGCGCTCCCAGACGTCTTCCGGCGCCAGCTTGACGCCACGGGGCAGCAGGTTACGGAATTCGCAGAACTCGCGCATCGCATCGAGCAGGCCCTGACGCAAGCCGTTGACGTGGGTGCCGCCCTGGGCGGTGGGGATCAGGTTGACGTAGCTTTCCTGGACGCTTTCGCCGCCCTCGGGCAGCCACAGCAGCGCCCAGTCCACGGCTTCCTTGTTACCGGCCAGGCTGCCGCAGAACGGCTCGTTGGGCAGGCGTTCGAAACCGTTGACCGCATCAACCAGGTACGAGCGCAGGCCGTCCTCGTAGTGCCATTCGACCTTCTCGCCGGTGGCCTTGTCCTCGAAACTCACCAGCAGCCCCGGGCACAACACCGCCTTGGCCTTGAGGACGTGCTTGAGGCGCGTGACGGAAAACTTCGGTGAATCGAAATACTTCGGGTCCGGGGCGAAAAACACGCTGGTGCCGGTGTTGCGCTTGCCGACGGTGCCGACCACTTCCAGCTCGGTGGCCTTGTAGCCATCGGCGAAGGTCATCTGGTATTCGTTGCCGTCACGCTTGACCCGCACCCGCACCTGGGTCGACAAGGCGTTGACCACGGAAATACCCACCCCGTGCAGGCCGCCGGAGAACTGGTAGTTCTTGTTGGAAAACTTGCCGCCGGCGTGGAGCTTGGTGAGGATCAGCTCGACGCCCGACACACCCTCTTCAGGGTGAATGTCCACCGGCATGCCGCGGCCGTCATCGCTGACTTCCAATGAATGATCGGCGTGCAGGATGACCTGCACCGACTTCGCGTGCCCGGCCAAGGCTTCGTCGACGCTGTTGTCGATGACTTCCTGGGCGAGGTGATTCGGCCGACTGGTGTCGGTGTACATGCCGGGGCGCTTGCGCACCGGGTCGAGGCCCGAGAGGACTTCGATGGCGTCTGCGTTATAGGAGCTAGCGCTGGGAGTGGCCATGGGGTCTCGTCGTCAGTGTTCAGTGAAATAGAGGCAATGGTTCACAGCGAGGTGAAGTCGATCGCCTGGTACAAATCGGCGCCAATGCCGGCAAAACTCAACAGCGCCGGCAATTGCTGGGCAAACCCTTGGAAACTGTGGTCGCCGCCGGCCTGGATACGCAACGCGCAGGCACGGTAATACTGCTGGGCGTGGCGATAATCCAGCGTTTCGTCACCGGTTTGCAACCATACCTGAAACCGCTGCGGATCCCGGGGCGCCGGCACTTCCAGCTCGGCCAGGGCCGTCACGTGGTCGTGGGTCAACTCCCAGGTCTCGTCGGTGTACAAATTCTTCTGCGTGCCCAGATAACCGTCGAACATCCGATGCGGGCTGACCGCCGGATTGACCAACAGGGCCTTGAGGCCATGGCGCTCGGCCAGGTGAGTCGCATAGTAGCCGCCGAGCGAGCTGCCGACCAGCAGCGGCCGCCCCAGTTCTGTGATCGCCTGCTCCAACTGAGCAATCGCCTCGCGCGGATGGTGATGCAAGGCCGGCACCCGCAACTGGTCGCCGAGCCCGAGGCGCGTCATCACTTCGGTCAGTTGACAGGCCTTGGTCGACGCCGGGGCGCTGTTGAAGCCATGGATATAAAGGATCGAACCCGACATGGGCAACTCCCTGGGTGCTGGGCAAAGGCCGGAGTTTACAGGGAGTTTGTGGAAGTTTGGGCGGTTTCGAATACCCCTCCGTCTTCGTGGCGAGGGAGCTTGCTCCCGCTGGGCTACGCAGTAGCCCCTGGAGCAGCAACGCCCGTTCCAATTGATAGAACACGGTACCCGGTCTTGGGGGGGGG
>NZ_JBHFJB010000012.1:33910-34806 GCF_057334555.1 Pseudomonas sp. AGC41 | reverse complement strand
CCCCCCCCCCCCCCCCCCCCCCCCCCCCCGGGGGGCTTTGTCAGCCGTTAAAACGTCACTGTCTCGGCTCGATGATGTCCAACGCCCGATTCGCCAACAACTCACTGAGCTCGATCATCTGCTGGATACCGAACGCGAAATGCCGGTTCGAACCTTCCAGATTGAAGGCCAGGTCGCTGAGCATGGCGTTGGCAGAGGCAAGGGTTTCGCTGAGGTTGGCCAGTACACACTCGGCGTCAGCGCTTTGCACGACGGAGAACAACTGGTCTTTGGCTTCTGGTTTTGGGTCGAGATGGGAGTTGCGGGCGCGCTCGGCGGCTTCATCGAGATTTTGCGGATTGTCTTCAGTGTTGGCTGACGAGGGGTTTGTTTCTGGGGGGTTGGGCGTGGCTTTGAACATGGTGCAGTTCCTTTTTTCCGTAGGGGAACCGCCATCTCCCGTTTCCAGGCGAGAGGGTGGCAGCTATGCGCGGGCTGGAAAACCGGAGTAAAGGAGCAAAACCCGGCAGACTCGAAAGTCTCCCGCGCACAGCCGCCATAACGCAGAACTGCACACGCAAAAAAAGCGCTGCAGTATCTCATGTGGTGCGCTGAAGCGTCCTTACTATCGGGTTTCCAGGCCCGGCCGCTGAATTTTGCAGCGACGGGAAAAGACTAGCGACACCCCTTCCCACCCGGCAACCGCCAGCACTCGTCGGAAAAATCCGCTTGCGTCAGAAAAGTCTTTCGACCGCTCCCACAACCCTGGCAGGCTGCCGCCCGCCATCGCGAGCAAGCTCGCTCCCACACGAACCCGTGGTCATTATGATTTTTCCGGCACAGCAAAAATCCCCCTGTGGGCGAGCCTGCTCGCGAAAGCGGTGGGTCAGCTAGCATCGGCATTGAATGTGCCGCCG
>NZ_JBHFJB010000012.1:33606-33886 GCF_057334555.1 Pseudomonas sp. AGC41 | reverse complement strand
GGCTCGCTCCCACAATGAAACCGGCGTCCCCCCGCGAGAATCAGGCCGGCTGCCAGGCCGCCTCGCGCGGACCTTGATCTTGATCTTGATCTTGATCTTGATCTTGATCTTGATCTTGATCTTGATCTTGATCTGAGACGCCCCGTTAACCACGATGGCCGAACGCAGGCATTGCGCAGTGGGCATCCCGGCATGGATGCCGGGTTAGCCGCGCTGGGCCAGGGACGGCCCTTCGCGGCGGGCCCACGGAGCAATGCCGGAGTGAGGGCATGCCGAGCCT
>NZ_JBHFJB010000012.1:25184-33586 GCF_057334555.1 Pseudomonas sp. AGC41 | reverse complement strand
ACCGAGTGGTGGGGCAAGCCTTTTTTGCTTACTTTTTTTGGCGTTTGAAAAAAAGTGAGCCGCCGTAAGGGCGGAACCCTAAGTAGCCGTTACCGCAGAAATGGATATGTACTCAATCAGACCGCCATCGCGAGCAAGCTCGCTCCCACAGTTTGATCGCAGTACAACCGGGAGAGACAGGCCAGCTGTAAGCCTCAATACCCGTTGGAGCCATAGTCCGGGGTAAACGCAAACCCAACCACCCGCTCAACTCCCGTCTCCAACCGCCCATCCGGCAACAACCGCAACCACCGATACCCCGGCGCCTGCCCACCCACCGCAAAATCCTCGCTCCCCGGCTCAAACTGGATACAGGTCGAAGGCGAAGCCAACAAACGAACCCCATCACGCATCCGATCAATTTCCTGATGCACATGCCCCCACAACACCGCCCGCACCTGCGGAAACCGATCCAGCACCGCAAACAGCGCCTCCGGATTGCGCAACCCGATCGGCTCCATCCACGCACAACCAATCGACACCGGATGATGATGCAGACACACCAGATGATGCCGCTCCGGCGCCTCGCTCAGCGCATTGGCCAACACAATCAATTGCTCCTCGGCCAAGAACCCAGGCACCGATCCGGGCACGGCGGAGTCGAGCATCGTCACCCGCCAATTGCCAATGTCCACCACCGGATCGAGCAACGTACTCTGGACCGCCGCCTCAAGCATCACCTGCGGCTCATCATGATTGCCCGGAATCCACCGCGCCGGCGCATTGATACGCGCAGTCAGTTGCCGAAATGCCGCGTAGGATTGCAGCGTGCCGTCCTGGGACAAATCGCCGGTGGCGAGCATCAGGTCCATGTCCGGTTGCTGCTGGAGTACCAGATCAACCACCGCTCGCAGGCTGTCACGGGTGTTCATGCCCAGCAACGAAGCATCGGCCTCGGCGAACAAATGGCTGTCAGACAGTTGGACCAGCAGCGCCGCGTCGGCAGTGGTCAAGCTGGATACGCTCGGCAAATCGCTATCTCCCAGGCGCAATCACGCCGTTGCATGAAGCGGCAATTATGCTGGGGGATGATCGAAAGGGGAAACCCGCGAACCGGAACCGGTTCACAACTACCGTACGACTTCGAACTCGTGGCCCAGCGCCAGGCAATGACTCAGCCACTCACCCAGGAACAGGTTCAACTGGGCCTTTTCGTCCGGCTGGTGCATTGACGCATTGGGGTAAGGATAGATGCCGCGAAAGCGTCGTGCATGTTCGGCGCTGACCACTTCAGCCATGCGCGCGTCGTGATAGACCTGTACTTCCAGTTGCGGCACCGGCAGCCAGGGCAGGCTGTGTTCCTGGCGCACCTGCAATGTGGTGGTGTACGGACAGGTCTGCAGCACTTCCAGGGCCAGGACACCGAGCATCTGGTCACCGTGGGTCACGGCGATGCGGCGTGGTGCCGGGTCGTTGCGCATGTCCGGCAACAAGCGCATCAGGCGGGCGTAGTTGGCCTCGCAGGCGGCCTGCAACCCCACCAGGTCGACGCGATAACGATCGCGCAGCTTGTTCAGGACCATAGCCCCCTCACTTCATCTCGATTCAAGGCCAGCCATTGCAAGGCAATGATACTGGCCGCGTTGCAGATACGTCCGTCGCGCACGGCTTGCAGGGCGTCTTCGAAAGCCCAGGTCTTCACGCGGATGTCTTCAGCTTCTTCCAGCAGGCCATGCAGGCCGCCGGCCCCCGTACTGTCGCAACGCCCCAGGTAAAGATGCACAAATTCATTGCTGCCGCCCGGCGACGGGAAATACTTGGTCATCGGCCAGAGCGCAGCGAAGACCAGCCCAGCTTCCTCCTGCGCTTCGCGATGAGCAACTTCTTCCGGTTGCTCGTCCTTGTCGATCAGGCCGGCCACCAGTTCAACCAGCCAGGGATTGGCGGTCTTGCCAATGGCACCCACGCGAAACTGTTCGATCAACACCACTTCGTCGCGCTGCGGATCGTAGGGCAACACACACACTGCGTCATGACGTACAAACAGTTCACGACTGATCTCACGGCTCATGCCACCGGCAAACAGCTCGTGGCGCAAGACGAGGCGGTCGAGCTTATAGAAACCCTTGAAGCAGGTTTCACGCTTGACGATGTCCACGTTGCTCGGTGTGGCGTTGGCGAAATCGGTCATGACAATCCTCGTGTGCAGTGGAACGATGCGAGGTTCCAGCCTCGGCTTCGCGCCATCCTAACGCGCCCGTACCGTTTGATGCAGCCCCTTTCCACTGATCGGGATGGACGGCAGAAGGTGAAAGAACTCTAATGAGCTTAGTGGCGAACTGATTGCCCTGCCGACAGTCGAAGCGGGTAACTTTTTGCCTTTCCCTGTTTCACGAAGGACGCCCATGTCGCTTTTCAAGATTGCTTCGCTGGCCGCCATTGCCCTGATCCTGGGCGCCTGCCAGAGCCTGTTCCAACCCAATTACCGCGCCCCGCTGGAGACCACTCGCGATGCGTCGGAGCAATTACAGCCTGGCTGCGCCAGCGCCGACTGCCCGCTGGTCAATATCGACACCCTGCATTTCCCCACCGAGCCCGCGCTGGACGGCATCATCGAAAAACGTCTGCTGCAAATGACCCGCACGACCCCGGACGCCCCGGTGGCGCCGACCCTGGCCGCCTATCGCGAACAGTTTCTGCGCAGCGCCGCGCCGCGCAACAGCAGCTATCTGCAGGCCAAGGTACGTGAGCAACATGACGGCCTGGTGATCATCGAGCTGTCCAGCTACCTGGACACCGGCGGCGCTCACGGCACCCCAGGTCGCGGCTTCATCAACTATTCGCGCCAGCAGCACAAGGTGCTGACGCTGTCGGACATGCTGCTGCCCGGCCAGGAAGAAGCCTTCTGGAAAGCCGCGCAAGTGGCCCACAACAGCTGGCTGATCAGCACCAAGCTGGATCAGGAACCGGAATTCCTGAAACAGTGGTCCTTCCAGAAAACTCCGCACATCGCGCTGACCTACGGCGGGGTGATCCTCAAATACGAAGTGAGCACCATCGCGCCGTACGCCCTGGGCCACATCGAACTGAAGATCGCCTACCCACGCCTCAACGGCATCCTCAAGCCCGAGCTGTTTCCCGGCCGTAGCTGAAGGCCCGGCCCAGCAACAGCTGCAGCAACCCAGCCAGGATCAACGACGGCAGCGTTGCGCCGATGTCCGGATAGAAGTTGGCCAGCAGGTGGTAGGTACTCACCCCGCCCAGCCAGGCCAACAACGCCGGCCAGCGCAACGCGACTGAGCGCACCTGGCTGCTGCGCTTGCGCAGGATGAAGTGATCCACCAGCACCACGCCGAACAGCGGAGCGAACACCGAGCCGATCAGCAACAGGAAGTTCTGGTACTGAGCCAGCGGCGCGAAGCAGGCAATCACGGTGCAGATGACACCAATCGCCAAGGCCAGGTGCTCGACCTTCAGCCCCGACAACATGCTCGTCGACACCGCCGCCGAGTGGATGTCGGCGAAAGCATTTTCCGACTCGTCCAGAAGAATCAGCAACAACGGGATGCCCAACCCGGCACCGGCCAGGGCCAGCAGCAACGCATTGACTTCGCCGCTCGGCGCGAACGCCAGGGTGTAGGCCACGCCGAGGCTCATCAGCCAGACGTTACCGATGAAGAACCCCACGGCCGTGCCGCCGAAGACGTTTTTGGCGCGCTTGCCGAAACGCGAGTAGTCGGCAATCAGCGGCAACCACGACAGCGGCATCGCGATGGCGATATCGAACCCCACCGCCAGCGACATCGAACCATCGCCCGCCTGATCCCACAGCGCGGCGAGGTCAGCCTTGGCGAACAGGTTCCAGGTCAACCAGATGCAAGCCGCCAGCAGCAACCAGATGCCCCACTTGCGCAGGACCTTGCGCACGAACGTCAACGGTCCGCTGACCGCGAGCAAGGTCGCCAACGCACCGAAGAACAATGTCCACAGCAAAGGGTTGGTGCCCAGGCTGCCTTCACTGAAGGCACGGGCGCCGAGCAGGCTGGCCGCATCGCGCATGACGATGATTTCGAACGAGCCCCAGCCAATCAGCTGCAGCAGGTTCAACACCGCGGGCACGCTCGCGCCCTTGCCGCCGAGGCTGAGCTTGAGCGCGGCCATGGCGGACAGGCCGGTGTCGCTGCCGATCACCCCGACCGCCGCCAGCAGCAGGACGCCCACCAGCGTGCCGAGGAAAATCGCCAGCAACGAACCGCTCAGGCCCAGACCCGGCGCGAGCAAGGCGCCGACCTGCAAGACCATCAGGCCGATGCCCAGGGAGAACCACAGGGAAAACAGATCGCGGGCGCCGAAGACGCGTTTGTCCAGGGGCACGGCGGTGTCTGGGGAATAGGTGCTGGGTTGGATGTTCAAGGGTTGTTATCTCAGAGGGGTATTTGTTGTTCTGATGATTGTTTTCGCGAGCAGGCTCGCTCCCACAGTGGAACTCGGTCGTTCACAAAATCCGTGTTCACCGCAGATCCATTGTGGGAGCGAGCCTGCTCGCGAAGGCGGCGGCAAGATCACCACCGCCCCCAGCTCAGATCAGACTTTCTTGTAAAGCTGACTACCTTCCTTCTTGAATCGCTCCGCCTGCTCCGCCAAGCCTTGGGCGACGTCGACATCCACCGCTTCAATGCGCTGGTTGGCCGCGTACTCGCGCACTTCCTGGGTGATTTTCATCGAGCAGAATTTCGGCCCGCACATCGAACAGAAATGCGCGACCTTGGCCGAATCCTTCGGCAGGGTTTCGTCGTGGTACGAGCGGGCGGTGTCCGGGTCGAGGCCGAGGTTGAACTGGTCTTCCCAGCGGAACTCGAACCGCGCCTTGCTCAAGGCGTTGTCACGGATCTGCGCGCCCGGATGCCCTTTGGCCAGATCGGCAGCATGCGCGGCGATTTTGTAAGTGATGATTCCCGTCTTGACGTCATCCTTGTTCGGCAGGCCGAGGTGTTCCTTCGGCGTGACATAGCAGAGCATCGCGCACCCGAACCAGCCGATCATCGCCGCGCCGATGCCGGAGGTGATGTGATCGTAGCCCGGCGCGATGTCGGTGGTCAGCGGGCCGAGGGTGTAGAACGGCGCCTCGTCGCAGCATTCCAGCTGCTTGTCCATGTTCTCCTTGATCAACTGCATCGGCACATGACCCGGGCCTTCGATCATGCATTGCACGTCGTGCTTCCAGGCGATCTTGGTCAGCTCGCCGAGGGTTTCCAGCTCGCCGAACTGCGCTTCGTCATTGGCGTCGGCAATCGAGCCTGGACGCAGGCCGTCGCCCAGCGAGAAGCTGACGTCGTAGGCCTTCATGATTTCGCAGATGTCTTCGAAGTGGGTGTAGAGGAAGTTTTCCTTGTGATGCGCCAGGCACCACTTGGCCATGATCGAACCGCCACGGCTGACGATACCGGTGACGCGCTTGGCGGTCATCGGCACATAACGCAGCAACACGCCGGCATGGATGGTGAAGTAGTCGACGCCCTGCTCGGCCTGTTCGATCAGCGTGTCGCGAAACAGCTCCCAGGTCAGGTCTTCGGCCACGCCGCCGACTTTTTCCAGGGCCTGGTAGATCGGCACGGTGCCGATCGGCACCGGCGAGTTGCGGATGATCCACTCGCGGGTTTCGTGGATGTGCTTGCCGGTGGACAGGTCCATGACCGTGTCCGAACCCCAGCGGATGCCCCATGTCAGCTTCGCCACTTCTTCTTCGATGGACGAACCCAGCGCGCTGTTGCCGATGTTGCCGTTGATCTTCACCAGGAAGTTACGGCCGATGATCATCGGTTCCAGTTCGGTGTGGTTGATGTTGGCCGGGATGATCGCGCGGCCACGGGCGATTTCGTCACGGACGAATTCCGGGGTGATGACTTTCGGCACGCTGGCGCCGAAGCTGTGACCGGCGTGTTGCTGGTCCAGCAGACCGGCGGCGCGGGCCACTTCCAGTTTCATGTTTTCGCGGATGGCGACGTATTCCATCTCGGCGGTGATGATGCCTTGGCGCGCGTAGTGCATCTGGCTGACGTTGGCGCCCGGCTTGGCGCGACGCGGATTGTTTACATGGGCAAAGCGCAGCTTGGTCAGCTCGGGATCGGCCAGGCGTTCCTGGCCGAAATTGGAACTCAGGCCGGCGAGACGCTCGGTGTCGCCACGGGCTTCGATCCACGGCGAGCGCACATCAGCCAGACCCTTGCGCACATCGATGGTCACGTTCGGGTCGGTGTAGGGGCCGGAGGTGTCGTACACCACCACTGGCGCGTTGATTTCGCCGCCGAAGTCGGTAGGGGTCACGTCGAGGCTGATTTCGCGCATCGGCACGCGGATATCCGGGCGACTGCCCTGGACGTAGATTTTTTGCGAGCGGGTAAAGGGCTGAACCGATTGCTGATCGACCTGGGCCGATTCACTGAGGTTGGTCGCGTTTTTTGATTTTGTCGTCATCACGGGCTCTCCAGACACACATCCAGGCAGTGGATTTTTGTCGGAGCGAACCTGTGGCGAATGGACACGTCCCTGCACGAAAGTGCGGACGCTGTGCTTGCTGCTCGAGCCTGTTCGAAGATCGAAAGTCGATTGTCGAACAACATCCCGGACGAAGCACAAGAGGACTCGCCGGGTGACGAGAAATCTTGTTCCCTACGCAGGCGCTAACCTGATCAGGTTCAACGGGATCCGAAATTATTCGATCTCAGCCTCATAGCAAGGCACCCCGACAAGAACCCGGCCAGTCTAGACACAACCGGCGCAGAACGCCATCGCCAGGGCAAAAGCCGTGATGAATGGCGCATATACAGGATTGTTGCCGTGCGTAGGCGCAACTACACTCGCTACGCCGCGCGCCTGTTATGCGCATTCAATTTTGAACGTAGGGATCGCCTCATGCTGCGCAAACTCTCACTGGCCCTTGCCGTGTCTTGTGCGACCAATGGAATGGCCTGGGCCGCCGAAGCCCCGTTATCCACCAGAACCGACCTGGTCAGCGTGTACCAGGAAGCGGTGGACAACAACGCCGACCTGGCCGCCGCCCGCGCCCAATACGGCGCCCAGAAAGAAGTGGTGCCCCAGGCCCGCGCCGGGCTGTTGCCCAATCTTTCGGCCGGAGCCGACCTGAACAACACTCGCACCGAGCTCGACCAGCCGGCGATGACCGCCACCCGCAGCTCGACGGTGTACCAGGCCACCTTGTCCCAACCGATTTTCCGCGCCGACCGCTGGTTCCAGTTGCAGGCCGCCAAATCGGTCAATGAACAAGCCTCGCTGCAATTGTCGGCCACCGAGCAGAACCTGATCCTGCAAAGCGCCGAAGCTTATTTCAATGTGCTGCGCAGCCAGGACAACCTGGCCTCGACCAAGGCCGAGGAAGCCGCGTTCAGGCGTCAGCTCGACCAGTCCAACGAACGCTTCGACGTCGGCCTGTCGGACAAGACCGACGTGCTGCAATCCCAGGCCAGCTACGATACCGCCCGGGCCAACCGGATCATCGCGCAGCGCCAGGTCGAAGATGCCTTCGAAGCGCTGATCACCCTGACCAACCGCCAATACAATGCGATCCAGGGCGTCGTCCATACCCTGCCGATCCTGCCGCCGGCGCCCAACGACGCCAAGGCCTGGGTCGACACCGCTGCCCGGCAAAACCTCAACCTGCTGGCCAGCAACTACGCCGTCACCGCCGCCGAAGACACCCTGCGCCAGCGCAAGGCCGGCCACGCGCCAACCCTCGACGCCATCGCGCAGTACCGCAAAGGTGACAACGACGGCCTCGGTTTTACCAACCCGAACCCCACCGGCCAGCGCTACGGCGGCGACGCCGAGCAACGCACCATCGGCCTGCAATTGAGTATTCCGATCTACAGCGGCGGGCTGACCAGCTCCCAGGTGCGTGAGTCCTACTCGCAACTCACCCAGACCGAGCAGCAGCGCGAAGGCCTGCGTCGCCAGGTGGTGGAAAACACCCGCAACCTGCACCGCGCGGTAAACACCGATGTGGAACAGGTCCAGGCCCGGCGCCAGTCGATCATTTCCAACCAGAGCGCGGTGGACGCCACGGAAATCGGCTATCAGGTGGGCACCCGCAACATCGTCGATGTGCTCGACGCCCAGCGCCAGCTGTACACTTCGGTGCGCGACTACAACAATGCCCGGTACGACTACATCCTCGACAACCTGCGTCTCAAGCAGGCCGCCGGCACCTTGAGCCCGGAAGACCTGCAGGCCCTGTCACGCTATCTCAAGCCCGATTACAACCCGGACAAGGACTTCCTGCCGCCGGACCTGGCACAGGCCGCAGCAGAGCAGTTGCGCTCGCGACCAGCGCAGTAGCACACCTCACTGGCAACGAGTGATTCCTGGGGTGACGCGGCCTACCTGTGGCGGGGGGGGGGGGGGGGGGG
>NZ_JBHFJB010000012.1:22359-25164 GCF_057334555.1 Pseudomonas sp. AGC41 | reverse complement strand
CCCAAGGCCAGTCACCGCGTTCTGCCAGCCAGAACGGTAGTGCCGACTTTACGACTGCTTCGCAGCCGAGCGGGAGCACCCCCCCCCCCACAAAAGCTCAATCGATCAACCGCCCCAAGCCATCCAGCAATCGCTGCAACGCCCCCTGGTTACGGCGCATCACCGCCAGCCCCGCCTCCGCCATGCGCTGGGCATCCCGTGGCAACTCGAACAGGCGCTGTACCGCCAGGGCCAGGCTTTCGGCATCTTCGACTTCCTGCAACGCCCCGGCCGCCCGTAGTTGCGCAGCGATTTCGAGGAAGTTGAACAGGTGCGGTCCACTGAGGACCGGTTTTGCCAGCGCCGCCGGTTCGAGCAGGTTGTGCCCGCCGTTGGGCACCAGGCTGCCGCCGACAAAAGCACTGTCGGCCAGCGCGTAGAGAAACAGCAGCTCGCCCATGGTGTCGCCCAGCAGTACTGAGGTTTGTGCAGTAACCGGCTGAGCACTGGAACGCCGGACCGTGGCGAAACCTTCACGCTCACACAACTGCGCCACCGAATCGAAGCGTTCCGGATGACGCGGCACCAGGATCAACAACGCATCGGGATAACTGGCGAGCAGCCGTTGGTGAGCGGCCAACACAACTTCATCCTCGCCTTCATGAGTGCTGGCGGCGATCCACACCGGGCGGTCCACGGCTTGCCATTGGCGGCGCAAGGCACTCGCGCTTTCGAGCAGTTGCGGGTCGATGGTCAGGTCGAACTTGATCGAACCGGTCACCTCGACGGTGTCCGTACGGGCGCCCAACTGGCGAAACCGCTCCGCCTCGGCTTCGGTCTGCACGGCGAACAGGCTCATTTCGCCGAGCATCGGCCGGGTGAGCCTGGGGAAGCGCGCATAACCGCGCGCCGAACGCTCCGAGAGCCGGGCATTGGCCAACGCCACCGGGATGCCGCGCCTGGCGCACTGATGGATGTGGTTGGGCCACAGCTCGGTTTCCATGATCACCGCCAGTTTCGGGCGAACCTGATCGAGAAAACGCTTCGCCGCGCAAGGCAGGTCATAAGGCAGATAGCAGTGCTGGACGCGCGGCTCCTCGGCGAACAACGCCTTGATCCGCTCCGAACCGGTGGGTGTCATGCACGTCACCGTGATCGGCAACTGTGGATAACGTTGCAGCAAGGCGCGGATCATCGGCGCGGCGGCAATGCTTTCGCCCACCGACACCGCGTGGACCCAGAGGCCGCCCGGAACCAGTGCCGGCAAGCCCCACGCAAACCGTTCGCCGATGCGGCGGGCATACGCCGGGGCCTTGCGTGCCCGTAACCACAGCCGAATCGCCACCAGCGGCAGCCCCAGATAAAACAATGCGCTATAGAGAGTTCTGTTCATGGCGGCGGAGTTTATCGGTTTTTCAGCCAATCGCCTGCAACTGCACGGCAAAACGTTCCGCCAGCCAGCGCGCGGCCGGGCCCAGCGGTTCATCGCGACGCCAGACCAGCTCCACCACCAGGGCCGGCGGGGTCCATTCGCTGCTCAGCTCGACCATATCTCCCAGATAGGCCGGGTATTGCACAACGTGGCGAGGGAGCCAGGCCCAGCCCAGGCCACTCCTCAGCCATTCGGCCAGCACATAAAAACTGTCGGCGCGCCAGACCTGCGGGCTGGCCTGCTCACTGCCGGGGTAGACGCTGGTCTGGGTCGCCATCAGCAACTGCCGGTGCCGGGCCATTTCCCGGCACGACACATAACCATGGTGCGCCAGTGGATGGCCCCGGCCACACACCGTGACCATCTCGACACTGCCCAGCACCCGCCGCTCCAGCGCCTCGGGGATCTGGTCGTGATAGAACAGTAAACCCAGATCGGCGCGACGCTCCACCAGTTTGCGCGCAACGTCGCCCTGGGCGGCGCTGGCCAACTGCACTTCGAGCGTAGGAAACTGCTCGGCCAGCGCCACCAGGCTGTCGATTACCGGTTGATAGGGCATGGCTTCATCCTGGGCCAGGCGCAGCGAAGCCTCCTGCCCGCGCATCAAGGCCAGGGCTCGGCCGTTGAGCCGCTCGCATTGGCGCAACACTTCCCGCGCCTCTTCCAGCAGCGTCTCGCCCGCATCGGTGAGCCGGGGCTGGCGACCGCTGCTGCGCTCGAACAGGTTCACGCCAAGGTCGGCTTCGAGCAGGGCAATCGCGCTGCTGATGGCCGACTGCGCCTTGCGCTGGTCCCGAGCCACGGCGGAAAACGAACGTTGCTCGGCCACACCGACAAACAGCCGCAACTGCTCCAGATTCCATTGAACATTCATGGCGCAACCTATCTCCATTACAGATAGGTAATGACTTTACCGCATCTGCTCGTTCTCTAGAATGGCCCCATCGAAACACGCAACCGCCAATGAGGATCTGCCCATGAACGCCTATTACTACCTGGCCATCGCCATCTGCGCCGAAGTGATCGCCACCGTTTCGATGAAAGCGGTCAAAGGCTTGAGCACACCGCTGCCCCTGCTGCTGGTCGTCGCCGGTTACGGCATTGCGTTCTGGATGCTGACGCTGGTGGTGCGCACCGTACCGGTAGGCGTCGCCTACGCGGTCTGGGCGGGGATGGGCATCGTCATGGTCAGCGTGGCGGCGCTGTTCATCTACGGCCAGAAACTCGACGTGCCGGCGATGCTGGGGATGGCGTTGATTGTGCTGGGGGTGGTGGTGATTCAGTTGTTTTCAAAAACCGCTGGGCACTGAAACACATCGTTTATGGACTGGAACGCATCGTGGCGAGGGAGCTTGCTCCCGCTGGGCTGCGTAGCGGCCCTGAAGGCTTGGGAC
>NZ_JBHFJB010000012.1:0-22339 GCF_057334555.1 Pseudomonas sp. AGC41 | reverse complement strand
CCCCCCCCCCCCCCCACAAAAGCCCTTCGCAACCTGCCACCTTGACCATCAGCAAATTCCACCCGCACCGAGTCTGTATACTGCGCCCTCGTCTTGAACACTGAGGTCGCTGCATGCCATCCGTTATTTCCACCGACATCCTGATTGTCGGCGCCGGAGTCGCCGGCCTCTGGCTGAACGCGCGCTTGCGCCGCCAGGGGTTTTCAACCGTGCTGGTGGAAAGCGCCAGCCTCGGTGGCGGGCAGAGTGTCAAATCCCAGGGCATCATCCATGGTGGCGCCAAATACGCGCTGCACGGAGCCCTGACCGGCGCCTCGGAAGCCATCGCCGACATGCCGCGACGCTGGCGCGAAGCCCTGAAGGGCGACGGTGAGCTGGATCTGTCCGGCGTACGCATGTTGTCCGACGCTCATTACCTCTGGTCTCCCGGCACCCTGGCCGGCAACCTGACCAGTTTCTTCGCCAGCAAGGCCGTGCGCGGTCGCGTCGACCAGGTCAAGGGCGAGCAACTGCCGCCGGCCCTGCAAGACAAGCGCTTCAAGGGCAAGGTCTACCGCCTGGCCGAGCTGGTGGTGGACGTTCCCAGCCTGATTGCACGCCTGGCGGACCTGGCCGGCGACAGCCTGCTGGCCGGGCAGCGCATCGAACCCTTGCACGAACAGGGCGAGTTGGTCGGGCTGAAGGTCGACGACCGCGAGATTCGCGCCCAGCGCATTGTTCTCAGCGCTGGCGGTGGCACCGCCGATTTGCTCAAGGCCCTGGGCCTGGATCAGCCGGCCATGCAGACCCGGCCGCTGCACATGGTGCTGGTCAAGGGGCCGAGCCTCAAGCCGTTGTACGCGCACTGCCTGGGCGGCGGACCGAAGCCGCGCGTCACCGTGACCACCCACCCGGCTGCCGATGGCCAGTGGGTCTGGTACCTGGGCGGCGACCTCGCCGAGGGCGATGCCGTCGCCCGCGAACCCGCCGCGCAGATTGCCGTCGCCCAGAAAGAAATCAGCCAATTGCTGCCGTGGATCGATCTCAGTACGGCGCAATGGGCCACGCTGCGGGTCGCGCGCGCCGAACCGCTGCAATCGGGCCTGACCCGTCCGGACAATGCCTTTGTCGCCGAGCAGGGACGCCTGCTGGTGGGTTGGCCGACCAAGCTGGCACTGGCCCCGGATTTTTCCGACCGGGTAATCACCGCGCTGCAACGCGACGGCATCCAGCCCAGCCACCCCGCCCCGCTGCCGGCCCTGCCGAAACCGCCTATGGGCGTCCCCGCCTGGGAGCAATTGTTGCCATGAGCCTACCGACCCTGCACGATCTGCATCGCCCGCTGGGCCATAAAGGCCCGCTGGTTTCTCCCCTGGGCCTGGGCACGGTCAAGCTCGGCCGCGACCAGGGCGTCAAATATCCCAACGGTTTTCGCATCCCGGATGACAGTGAAGCGCGCATGCTGCTCAAGCTGGCCCGCGATCTGGGCATCAACCTGATCGACACCGCGCCGGCTTATGGGCACAGCGAAGAACGCCTCGGCCCGCTGCTGCGCGGCCAGCGTCACGACTGGGTGATCGTCAGCAAGGTCGGTGAAGAATTCAGTGATGGTCAGTCGCGCCACGACTTCAGCGCCGCCCATACGCGGTTTTCGGTGGAGCGCAGTCTCAAACGCCTGGAAACCGAGTATATCGACCTGGTGCTGGTGCACTCGGACGGCAACGACCTGGCGATCCTCAACGACAGCGAGGTCTACCCGACCCTGGCGGCCCTCAAGCGCGAAGGCAAGATCGGTGGCTTCGGTTTCTCCGGCAAGACCGTCGACGGTGGCTTGAAAGCCCTGGAGCAAGGTGATTGTGCGATGGTCACCTACAATCTGAACGAACGAAGCGAAAAGGCGGTCATTGACTACGCAAGCGAGCACGGCAAGGCGATCCTGGTAAAAAAAGCCCTGGCCAGCGGTCACGTCTGCCTGAGCCCCGGCGAAGACCCGGTTCGCACCAGCTTCGAACTGTTGTTTGAGCATCCCGGGGTTGCCAGTGCTATTGTCGGCACCATCAATCCGCTGCACCTCGCCCATAACGTCGCGACCGTAGCCAAGGTCCTGCGTAAAAACTGACGCCGCCTACGCGGTCTTAAGCAAGGAGCCGACATGCCGCGTACGCTCATCAGAAAAAACCCGAGCAACTTCAAGACCCTGCCCCTCGCTGTCGAAGCAACGCCCGAAGGCCTGACATACCAGAGCGTGGGCATGCCGCTGAATTTCGCCCAGACCTTGCAGCGGCGCCGCCCCGTGACAGTCGACGATGCCGAGCGTTTTTCCGTGGAGCTGGCGAACCTGGGCGTCTCGGTGCGCCTGACCCTGCATTGGCAGAACCGCGATTATTGGGTGCTCGTGCGTCAACGCCGACAGGACCGCGGCGATGTGGTGCTCAAGCTGATTTCCGGCTACGTCCCGGCTCATGAGCTGAACCTGCCGCTGCTCACCGCGATCAACGAAATTGCCGAAGAATGCCTGCTGGAAACCCCAGAAGGCTGGCTTGGCGGACGTTTCAACGACACGTGGTTGCCGGCGCCGTATTCAAGCGCCCTGCATTACCGTGAGGCCTTGCCGTTTCGGCTGGCTCCGCTATCGGGCTCGGCTCGCCCGGTGCGCTGCGCCAACCTGCAACTGATCGAACGCCCCAGGGCCTACGTCCATTTGCCCACGGCATCACTGCAGTTGATTTACGATTTGCGCCTGGATGTGCCCAAGGAAGCCAAGTCCCTGAGCCTGTTCCATGTCGATGAACGCCTGGAGGGCGACCAACTGGTGGCGCGCCTGGACCGCAAGCGGCCCGATCTTTATCTGATGCCGCTCGAAGACGGAAAGCCGAGCGGTGAGCTCTATACGCTTAAACGCGATCGGCTGGTAGCCGCCAGCACCCGAGGCTTGCACTTGGCTGAAAGTTTCGCCGACCAAGAGGGCTGGGTCGTGCGCGACGAACGTATCCGCTGGAAAGATTGGCTTGTCAAACAAGGACTCAAGGCGCCAGCCCCACGCCAAGGCCTCAAAGGCTTGCACAAGAAAGCCATGGGCTTGATGCGCATGGTTCGTGGGACATTACACAAATAGGTCAGGTGGAGGAGCGCTTATCGAGGTAGGTCCGCCAACGCGCGAACAGACGAAAGTAACGATTCTCGCGTTTGCCCATACCGCGCTTCGGGGAAAATAATTCTTCGGCGAAATTGCCGTTAATCCTTACGCGTGATGCGGTGGTCGGCAGGGTGAAGACCTTGATATGAGCCTGCTGCAGCGAAAATTTGAGTAACCGTTCGGAATGGAGCTTCCTGCCGGTCACCTCGCAAAAATCGAAAATACGCTCGATACGCGAGCCATAGGCACGGTAGGCATCACGCCCGCAGATCGCAAATCGGTCATTCAAGCCGTTCCACCATTGCCAGTCTGGAATATAGGCATTCAACCTGCGAGCTTCGGGGCGGGCAAACACATAGCTGGGAAGCGCCGTGTGAAAAAAAATGTCGGGACGAACGAACACGACGAAGTCCGGATCGAACGGCTCCATCATAGCCGTGACACTGTTCAGGGAGTTGAGCTGATAGATCAGGTTTCTGAGGGACGTATGCTGATCCCCCCATGTATCACCAAGAGCCTTGACCCTCTCGAAGTCCCAACGCTCCAGAACCCCCTCGATAGAATCGAGTCGACCGGTCATTGCGCTGAACGGTGAATAGTTGTCCGCATCCAGCTTGCCTTGTTCACCGGAGCGCGGATTGTGAACCTCATCGATTTTGTACAGATGGTAAAAACACTGCACGTCGCTCCCGGCAGGTATCTGTGCGAGAACATTTTTTTCAATGGACGGGAAACAGACTTCCGAATTCCTCGGGATACCAAAAAATGCCAGCGCAACTTTCAACACGCGTCCCGCCCCTACCGTAATAAAATAATTCGCCCCAGCGATATGACGCCAGGTTGCCGGACCTCTTCAACGCGACTGTACGTTCACTACCGACAACATGACGCTCGCGAGTTGGTTACTGCCTAACGGACGAAGCAATGCCCACGAGCGGACCAAGCGACGGGAAAGGCCCATGCCGTACCGCACCTTCCAAACCATCGGATGAAGACATCACCGGCCACGAATTTTCTCGACGATTGCTGTGGTCGAGCTGTTTTCCACCAGTCCCAGCACCTTTACCGCACCGCCATAGGACGCAACGATATCGGCGCCCACGACTTGGTCGATACCATAATCGCCACCCTTGACCAACACATCCGGCTTGACCTGGCGCAGCAGATTTTCCGGAGTGCCCTCGCTGAAACTGATCACCCAATCCACCGCGCCAAGACCGGCCAGGACCGCCATGCGTCGATCAACGCTGTTGATCGGCCGACCGGGCCCTTTGAGGCGGCTCACCGATGCGTCGTCGTTGACCGCGACGATCAGACGATCGCCCTGGGCCCGGGCCTGCTCGAGGTAAGTCACATGACCGGCATGCAGAATGTCGAAGCAACCATTGGTGAAGACGATTCGTTCGTTGTGGGCACGAGCATCGTCGACGGCCAGCAACAATTGCTCCAGGCCCAGCACACCACGCTCGGAACCCTCTTCGCGCTGGATGGCACGTCGCAGTTCCGGGGCGCTGATCGCGGCCGTACCCAGCTTGCCGACGACAATGCCCGCCGCCAGGTTGGCCAGGGCGACCGCGTGGGGCAGGTCCTCACCGGCGGCAATCGCTGCGGCCAGGGTGGATATAACCGTGTCACCGGCACCCGTCACGTCGAATACTTCACGGGCACGGGCCGGCAGGTGCAAGGCCGGATGATCAGGACGCAGCAGGGTCATGCCGTGTTCGCCGCGGGTGACCAGCAGCGCACCGAGCTCCAGGTCGTGCATCAGGCGTGCGCCTTTGCTCACCAGCTCGTGCTCATCGACGCAACCACCGACGATAGTTTCGAATTCGCTGAGGTTCGGGGTGATCAGGCTCGCGCCACGGTAGATGGAGAAATCCTTGCCCTTGGGATCGGCCAGCACGGGAATACCGCGGGCACGGGCAGCCTGGATCAGCAGCTGGTGGTTCTTCAACGCGCCTTTGCCGTAGTCCGACAACACCAGGACCTTGATACCATCGAGCAGCTTGTCGACCTCGGCGCCAAGGGATAGCGGGTCGGTGGCGAATGGCTCTTCGAAATCGATTCGCAGCAGTTGTTGGTGACGGCTGATGACCCGCAGCTTGACGATGGTGGGCTGGTGCGCAATGCGCTGGAAGATCGCCCGTACGCCAGCGCCTTCAAGGCTGTTGGCCAGGCTTTCGGCGGCTTCGTCGTCACCGGTCACGCCCACCAGGGACGCCGGTGCGCCGAGGGCGGCGATGTTCAGGGCCACGTTGGCGGCACCGCCGGGACGATCCTCGATGTGCTCGACCCTGACCACCGGTACCGGCGCCTCGGGGGAAATCCGTGATGTACCGCCATGCCAGTAGCGGTCGAGCATGACATCGCCGACCACCAATACAGGGGCTTGATCGAATCGCGGCATGGACAACTTCATGGAGCTTCCCGAATACAAAATGAACAGGGGCGCGATATTACCACAGGGTTGAGGATGGCTCTGCCATGGCTGTAACACGAAGCATTAGCCGCACCTTGGCTACCCGACTCGCAGGAGAAAGTGGATAGCGCATCTGCGGTTGCTGCGTCGCTTGCCCTAACGCCTCGTCCATACCGTGCATTCCATTGTCGTGTGCAGCAGAGCATAGCCTTTGGCCCGTATTCAGGCGATGTCCTGGGCGGGAGCGTCCAGCCCCATCGCGTGAAGACGCGCGTAATAGCCATTTTTCGCAAGAAGCTCGCCATGTGTGCCGCGCTCCACGATACGTCCTTGGTCCATGACCAGAATCAGATCGGCTTTTTCGATCGTCGACAGGCGATGAGCAATGACCAAGGTCGTGCGGCCTTTCATGACTTGGTCCAGCGCGGCCTGGATATGCCGTTCGGACTCAGTGTCCAGCGCTGAAGTCGCCTCATCCAGAATCAGCAGCGGCGCGTTTTTCAACAACGCCCGGGCAATCGCGAGTCGCTGACGCTGTCCACCGGACAGCAGCACGCCATTTTCGCCCACCTCGGTATCCAGGCCTTGGGGAAGCTGCTCGATGAAATCCATGGCGTAGGCGTCTCGGGCGGCTTTTTCGATATCGGCCCGCGGCGCGCCAGCCAGATCGCCATAGGCGATGTTGTTCGCCACCGTATCATTGAACAACGTCACGTGCTGCGTCACCTGGGCGACATGGCGACGCAAGTTGCGCAGTCGATAGTCTTCAATTTCCACATCGTCGAGCAGAATCTGGCCGACTTCGTGGTGATAAAAACGCGGGATGAGACTGGCAAGCGTCGATTTGCCGCTGCCTGAACGCCCAACCAAGGCAATCATCTGCCCAGGCGCAGCCATGAAGCTGATGTCCTTGAGCACCTCTCGATCGGCACCTGGGTAGGTAAAGCTCAGGTTGCGCACATCGAGCCGGCCACTGACACGCTCCTGCTCAACCGTGCCGGTGTCGACCTCGGGCTCGACATCCAACTGTTCGAAGATGCTTTCCGCGCCCGCTACCCCTCTCTGGATGGTAGAGCTGACTTCCGAGAGCTGCCGAATCGGCTTGGGCAGCAAACCCGCCGCGGTGATGTAGGCCACCAGATCACCCGCCGTCGCTTCGCCGCGCAGGAACAACACGAGGAACATCAACGCCGCCATGGCGGTGTAGATCACCAACTGCAACATCGGCGTATAGACCGCGCTTGTGCGCGTCATGCGCAATTGCTTATCCGTATTGCCCTGGCTCGCGCTGGCAAAGCGTTTCTCTTCATACGCTTCACCGCCGAAGCTGCGCACGACGCGGTAGCCCTGGATGGTTTCGGAGGCTACGTGAGTCACGTCCCCCATGGCCACTTGGATCTTTTTGCTCTGCTTGCGAAATTTCTTGCTGGTACTGCTCACCATCACCGCAATGAGCGGCAGGATGGCCAACATGACGAGCGTCAGCTTCCAGTTCATCCAAACCAGGTAGCTGAAAAGAAATACCACGGTGAGGCCTTCGCGGATCACCACCTTGATGGCGTCGGTGGCCGCACCGGTGACCATGGTCACGTTGAAGGTGATCCGGGAAATGAGATGCCCTGAGTTATGGGTATCGAAATAACGGTTGGGTAGTACCAACAGCTTGTTGAACAGTTCAACGCGCAAGTCATGCACCAACCCCAGCGAGACCCTGGCCAGGTAGTAATTTCCCAGGAACGACCCCAGGCCCTGCCAGGCAGCGATCAGGATGATCAACAACGGCACGGCCATCAGCAGTTTCAAGTCCTGCAGATACGGCACATTGGGGAAAAGTACCGCATCGGGATTGCTCAAACCGTCGACGAAATACTTGAGAATGCCGGCCAGCATGGGCTGGGTGGACGCGAATATCACGAAACCGACGATACTCAGCGAAAAAATGCCTATGTAGGGCCTGACGTATCCCAGCAGCCGTAGATAGATCTTCAGACTGGAATCCTGTTCCGCTTTAGGCGGTGCATCACTCATCGTCGAGCTCACTGTTAGGAAGAGCGCGGGATTTTATCACAGCCACCGGGCTTGGCCGCGCCCAGGTCAAAACGCCGGCCAGGCCAATCGGCAACCAGCTTATGAACCATTCGGCACGCGGGGTTCCCGTCAGGCTCGCAGCGTCGAACTGCATCGCCAGAAGCGAGAATATCCACATGCCCAGTACACCTTGGCCCAACAGAGTCTCTCTGGTACGCCAAGCCTCACGCAGCACAGCGAACCAGACGAGGCACCATAACAACAAGCCTGGCAAGCCCAGTTGAATGGCAACGTGGCTGAACAGATTATGGGCATGATCAAACAAAATATCGCCAACGGGGACCCGATACTCAGCTGCCAGACCAATCCCCCCCCAGGGATGCTCGGCAATCATTTGCAGGCTCGACATGAAGATTTCCGGGCGATAGGAAGCACCACGAGCCATTACCAAGGGTTCCAGCAACCAAAAGGTCAGCATCGCCAGCACCAACACGGTGGCGGAGATGACGCGGGTACGTTGGTCCCGGCAATAAAGCGGCATGGCAAGTACACTGAGCAACAAGGCCAGCGCCGCGCCACGGCTTTGGCTCATCACGACAAATGCACCTAACAATGCCAACGCCACTCCCCAAAGGATCTGCAGCCCTGCTTGACGTGGCATCCAGTGCAGCATCCAGATCGCCGCCAGTCCGGCCACGTAGGCGCCAAGAATCGGGTGGGCCAACTTGCCCAGCCCTTCCAGGCGCCCCGTCCACTGATGCCCTTCGATACCGTAATACCTCACAAGGCTCATCAAGGCGATCAGTGCGAGACCCAGCCCCCCCCATTGCATAACGCGGATCACACGCTCCGGACGACCGTCGGCAAAGATCGCGAAGTACAACAGGAACACCATGATATAGAACAAGCGTTTTATTTCGCGGACGGGCTCGGAAGCTTCGGCCCAGAACAAGGTAATCAATGCCCAGACCGCCAGCGCTAGCAAAGACAGATAAATAAAGCGTTGTGCACGCCACAGCTCCAGCAAGCGATCGCGGGCGGGCCAAGCAAACAGGAGCGCAGGCAACCATACAAAGGCAACCAGTCCCTGCTGATAAATCTTATTGGTCGGCGCCAGAGCTATGGCGAGTAAAAACCATAACAAACCAAATGCCATCCACCCCTTAACCCAACGTACCCCCAGCATCTATCGCTCCTAAACGGCGTTCCAACCAAACTGGCATAGTGAAAACAAAAACTTTTGGGCATCATGGCCCGTCATGGCACCCGTTCTTTTCAACAAGGTTTCCCTATGATGCAGTCCTCACGGCTTTCCGAAGGCGCTTTGAATCAAATGATCGAAGGCGCCAGTATTCTGGAAACCGACAGTTACGGCCCAAAAGTCTATCTGCTACGCGATGGAAATATCCTTAAGCTGTTTCGCCGCAAGCGGCTCATTTCTTCGGCTCTTCTACGGCCTTATTCGCAGCGATTCATTGAAAATGCGGCCCGCCTGCGGGAGCTCGACGTACCAACACTTCACGTCCAGGCTTTCTTCAAATTGGAAAAACCAGGCATAACCGCAGTACTGTACCAGCCACTCCCCGGAAAAACCTTGCGTCAATTATCCGATCAGCAAGGCTTTAGCTGGCAGCCTATCCTTCCTGCGCTGGCCGGGCTCATCCGTCAATTGCACACCAGCGGCATCTATTTCCGCTCATTGCATCTGGGCAACATTGTCGTCACGCCTGAGAACAGATTGGGGCTGATTGATGTGGCCGACATGCGCTTCCTGCGCTCACCGCTGCCACGTTACCTGGCACGCCGCAATTTGCAGCATTTCGCTCGCTATATTGCCCGAGAGAACCTGAACGGAAGCTTTCCGATGCAGGCATTGGAAGACGCTTTATTTACCGACCGAGATTAATTCCCGCGCGGTCCGGCAGAAGCTCACCCACGCCTCGTCCGGTGCCAATGCCTGGTATTGCGCCGCCGACACCGCCTCGGCCTGAGCCTGCGAGGCTCTGATAATCGCCTCGCTCCAGGCGATTTCGTCCCCCGCGGGCACATACCAGCCGACATCGGCCAACTGCTCACGAAACACGGCCAGATCACTGGCGAGCACTGGAACACCCGCCAGGACCGCTTCCTGAAGAATGAGGCCCAGCCCCTCTTCAAAAGAGGGGATCATCACCCAGTCGAACGCTTTGTACAGCTGGACGACATCCTCTTGATGCCCAGCCAGCAGCACCTTACCGGCCAGATCCGGTTGGGCGACTCGCGCTTCCAGCGCCTGGCGAGCTGGCCCTTCGCCGACTATTACCAAGCGCCAGTCAGGTTGATCCAAAGCCGCTACGGCAAAAGCGTCCAAAAGACTGGAGAAGCCTTTTTTATCCACCAATCGCCCTATAGCGCCAAATATTCGCCCTCCCGCCAGAGGCAACCTCAACCGAACACGCGCCTCTTCGTGAGTGACGAGGCGAGATTGGAATGCGACGGGATCGTATGCGCTACGCAAGGCGGTGACCTGGATGCCCAACTCGTCCTGAAGCGAGGCTGCCAGTGTCTCGGAGACCGCAGCCAGCACCAGGCGGGAGGAAGGAAAGTCGCGCAATAGCCGCTTGTGCTTGGCGTTGAACCGTGTCGCGCCGTGGAAAACAACCACCACCCGAACCTGCGGCAACGACTTCAGGACGGGCAACAGCGTACGAACCACACCGAGACCGTCGAGCAGCACCACCCGGGCTTCGTCATCGAGTAAAGCCCGGCGAAAACGGCTATGCATCCAGGGCTTGAACAGGCGCCAGAAGTGCCGCCCCTTGAGGCGGGCTGAGGTCAGGTTCCACTCCCGTGCCGGACCCACATCTTCCTGACAAGCAGCCGCCGAGCCTTGCAAGAGCCACGTCTTGACGGGTATCGCAGAATCAATCTGTGAAATTATCTGACAGTGGACCTTATGGATCGAAGCAAATGGCAAACCGCCTGCCCACATAACATTAACAATGCTCATTGAGCAGCAATCCTTCTAACTCGGACCAGGATTCACGCTTCGAGATACTCAATCGTTGAAAAGCCAACCAACAAAGACTCCGAGCAAGAGGATGGGTACAAGCATGATTTTGCTCACGCCTCGAAAAACGCACTGAAACACCATCAGTCAAATGCCACCCGGCATTCGGACGGTCTCGTTTCTTTTACATGCCCAGCTTCTGACGCCATCTCTCAAGCAAACTCAACGGCCCATGCGGCCGCAGTGGTGGCTTTAATGCCTCCACTATTTTTTCCCCGATACGCGCAAAGCTGAACTGTTCCAGCGCAACACGCTGACCGTTGCGAGCGATACTGTGCGCCAACCCTGGATCGGCACGCAGCCTTGAGAGCTTTTCCTGAAGGTGCGGGATATCCCGATATAACACAACGTTGTGCATATCTTGCAAGCCCAGCGCACGTGTTTCTTCAGCCCCCTGATCGAACGCCAACAACACGCAGCCGCAAGCCATGGCCTCGAAATTCTTGATCATGAATTCGCCCATGCCTACGTCCGCGCTGACAAAAAAGCGGACACGGTTCAAGGTGTCACAGTACTCTTCGCCGGACTGGGTCCGAGTCACGACCAAAGGTTCAACACGCGCCAATTCGTCAAGCAGTTGCTTGCGACCGCTATAGGCAGCGCTTTTGACGCTTCCGACGAAGGCCAACTCGATATCCCGCTCACGGCCTCGATCCTGCAATAACGATTGATCGTAGCCCTTGGGCACGAAAACCGCATCGAAACCTTCACCGCGCAAACGCTCTGCAACCATGTAGCCGGAACTGATCACCCGCGCCCAAGGCAAGCGACGGTAATGCGCACTGAACTTGCCCGTGTATTTACAGGGGATGTAATTCTGATAGGCGTCGTGCTCGAGAATCACCAGGTTGGGGATCGTGCGGATGAAGCTGGCCTGACGAATTTCCTGCTTGAAGCGTAGGAAAAATACGATCCGGTCATAACGTGATACGTCTACATGGCGACGGAAATAGCCTCGCAGATTGCGTTGTTCATTGCTGTCGAGCCAGCGTAGATCACACTCGCAGTGGGCGGCCACGCCTTCGTAGAGTCGGTCCAGGATAGCCCGCTGTTCTTTCTGCACCAGA
This sequence comes from Pseudomonas sp. AGC41, assembly GCF_057334555.1. Taxonomy (NCBI): domain Bacteria; kingdom Pseudomonadati; phylum Pseudomonadota; class Gammaproteobacteria; order Pseudomonadales; family Pseudomonadaceae; genus Pseudomonas; species Pseudomonas sp. AGC41. The sequence continues at coordinate 10,661 of NZ_JBHFJB010000012.1, read as the reverse complement.
AACAGAACTTTCATCGTTTTCCTTGCCGTACTGAACGACTTGATAAACACCCCGAGGCCGAATCGGTGCGCCCAGTCAACATGATCATCGGACCGCAGTAGCGCACACTCATAACGTTCCTGGGTGGAAACCCTTCGCGTCGATTTCCCAGGCAGGCGATGCAGCTAATTGCTGTAACCATGCTGGATCCGGCAGAGGCAAGGCCGGCCACTCGTTGTGCTTCCAGGTTATGAAATGGAAGTACGGGAACGCACGGTCACCATCCCGATCATTGGTCAGGCGGCCGTTGCGCCAATACCAGCGCTGGGGGAAGTCCTTCGTGCCGTCATGCCACTTTATACAGCCGCCCGGAGTGCTGAACGCTTCGGTGAATTCGCTGCGTCGACGCCACGGATTAAATTTACCCACCAGGGTAAACAGAGGTCGGGGGAAATTCTTTCGCCATAGGAAAATACGGCTGAAAGCCCCTTCGTCCAACGCATGATGTTCATCATCGGCGAAGCGTTCTTTCCAGTTCTTGATCAGCTTGAAGACTTCACGTGTGCGTGCGTTATTACGCATCAAGCACAGGTGGCCGGCAACACGCCGCTCGTGTGTGGAGAAGAGATCATGAGCGGCCAGGCGTTCAGCTGTGAAGTACTCACGAAGATTGCCGTACAACAAATCGATGTCGCCATAAGCCCAAAAATCATAGCCTTCCAGACGGTCGACATGAATATAGCCAAGGGCAGGTTTGATATCACACAGCTTGTAGGCGTTGGCAGGCCTGAAGTCGATACCCAGTCGCTGGGAAACCAACTGGCAATACGCCTCGAAGGTCATGGTTTCGACGGTTACATTGGGCGGCAGATTTTCTGGCACACCACAATCGCTGAACAATAGCCAATCGATATCAGCGTTACGTCGACAGGTTTCCAGAAACAACGGCATCCAGAATGGCCAGCGCCCAAAATAGGGAATGACAAAAAGAATACGCGGACAAGGATCGGTCACAATAAACTCCGAAATCGGGCCAATTCAAGGATTTGAGGCAAGCGCCAGAATGCCTTGCGCACAGCATCATCCGAGAAACGTTCACGCAAGCGCTCGAGCATCAGCTCGGCACACTGGCGACGTTGTAGATCATCCATCGCCGCCAAGTGCTGTAGCCCTTGGGCCATATGTTCGGCATCGCCGAGCGGAAACAGAATACCGACCCCTTCAACTACCTCCTCCGCCCCGCCGCACGCCGTAGCCAGCAACGGAACGCCGGCGGCCATGGCCTCGAGCAGTACCATGCCGAACGGCTCATGATCGGAGCTCAGGGCAAATGCATCAAAGGCGCGGAAATAACGGCGCGCGTCAGGCACCTGACCTAGAAACAACACACGATCGGCGATGCCCAGCTCCAGGGAGAGGTCCTTGAGGCTGCGTTCCAGGCGCCCCTTCCCCAAGATTGCCAACTGGCTATGGGCCGGCAAGTAGGGCAGCGCGGCGGCAAAACCTCGAAGCAGCGTTGCCTGGTCCTTGTCTGGATGCAGCCGACCGACATTACCAACAATCCAAGCGTCCACGTCTAGTCCGAGGGTGTGCCGCGCTTCGTCCCTTGGGAGTTGGTGAGCTTGTAGCGCATCGGGATCGATGCGGTTGTAGAGGGTCTGGATTCGACTGTCCGGCCACTTTGGCAAGCAGTAGCGAATGTCGTCACGCACCGCATCGGAGACCGCGAGCAAGCTCAGGCGCTTGCGAAAGACATGGGCGAACAGCCGACGCGTACGTCGCTGGTAATCACCAAAGGCATGGTGCACGCCGATGACTGGCAAACGGGTACCGAGCAGAGCGATGTAGACCGGCTTGAAGCGATGCGCGATACAGAAACTGAAGTTGCGCGAGGCGACGATCTTGCGCAGATCGGCAATGGCAGCCAACTTCAAGCTTCTGATCTCGCTGGAGCTGTACTCCATGAACAGTACCTCGTCCGAGGCACAGCCGGCGGCGACTTGCGCGTTCGCCGCTCCAGTGAGGAACACCGTGGTCACACGATACCCAGTGCCCACGAACAGACTGGCGTATTGACGGGCACAGTCCAGGAACGGCCCGTCATAGCCGTGGCAGAACTGCAGCACATGTCGCTCAGCCGAGCGTGTCATAAGCATCTACGCCATCTTTGACGACCAGAATGTCTTCCATGATCAGGTACTGCAGGTCGGAACCGAAGAACATGTTCAGCGCGTCGGTCGGCGAGCAGATCATCGGCTCGCCGCGACGGTTGAGCGACGTGTTCAGCGACACGCCATTGCCGGTCAGGACTTCCAGCGCCTTCATCATGTCGTAGTAGCGCGGGTTGTATTCACGCTTGAGCACCTGGGCCCGGGAAGTGCCGTCTTCGTGAACCACTTCCGGCACGCGGGTCTTCCATTCCTCGGCTACTTCAAAGGTAAAGGTCATGAATGGCGCCGGGTGATCGACCTTGATCATCTGCGGTGCAACGGTGTCGAGCATCGACGGGCAGAAAGGCCTCCAGCGCTCGCGAAACTTGATCTGTTCGTTGATGCGATCGGCTACGCCGCTGGCGCTTGGGCAACCGATGATCGAACGACCGCCCAAGGCTCGCGGGCCAAACTCCATGCGCCCCTGGAACCAGGCCACCGGGTTGCCATCGACCATGATCCTGGCGATGCGCTCGGGAGTGTTGTCGATCTTGCGCCACACGGGCTTGCTCGGATGACGGGCGCACGCGGCGATCACGTCTTCGTTGCTGTAGGCCGGGCCGAGGTAGACGTGTTCCATCTTCTCCACCGGCACGCCACGGGCATGGGACACATATGCCGCCGCACCCACCGCCGTACCGGCGTCGCCGGAGGCTGGCTGCACGAACAGTTCCTTGACGTCGTCACGGGCGATGATTTTCTGGTTCAGCTTGACGTTCAGTGCGCAGCCGCCGGCGAAGGCCAGCTTGCCGGTTTCCTTGAGCACGTCCCCCAGGTAGTGGTCGATCATCTGCAGCGCGAGCTTCTCGAACAGCGCCTGCATGCTCGCCGCATAGTGGATGTACGGTTCGTCGGCGATGTCGCCTTCACGTTTCGGGCCGAGCCATTCGATCAGCTTCGGCGAGAAGTAGAAGCCCTTGCCCTTCTCTTTATAGCGGCGCAGACCGATCACGTTGGCGTAGTCGGTATTGATCACCAACTGGCCGTTTTCGAACGAGGCCAGGCGCGAAAAATCGTACTTGCTGGCATCGCCATAGGGCGCCATGCCCATGACCTTGAACTCTCCGTCGAGCATTTCAAAACCGAGGAACTCGGTGATCGCGCCGTACAGGCCACCCAGGGAGTCCGGATCGAAGAATTCCTTGATCTTGTGGATCTTGCCATTTTCGCCGTAGCCGAAGAACGTCGTGGCGTATTCGCCCTTGCCATCGATGCCCAGGATCGCGGTTTTTTCCTGGAAGCCCGAGCAGTGATAAGCGCTGGAGGCGTGGGCCAGGTGATGCTCGACCGGCTCGATCTTGATCTTTTTCGGATCGAAGCCCAGTTGCTCGAGGCACCAGACGATTTTGCGGCGATAGCGCTTGTAGCGGCGGTTACCCATCAGGATCGCATCGAGGGCGCGGTCCGGTGCGTACCAGTAACGCTTGGCGTAGTGCCAGCGCGCTTCGCCGAACAGGCTGATCGGGGCGAACGGGATCGCCACCACATCGACATCGGACGGCTTGATGCCGGCCTGCTCCAGGCAGAACTTCGCCGACTCGTAGGGCATGCGGTTCTTTGCATGTTTATCGCGTACGAAGCGCTCTTCCTCGGCCGCCGCGATCAGCTTGCCGTCGATGTACAGCGCGGCGGAAGGATCATGGCTAAGGGCGCCGGACAGGCCAAGAATCGTCAATGCCACAGGGTCTAGCCTCTTATATCTGCATACGGGCGACAAGCGCCGCGAAAAATGGATGTGCCGCGCGCTTGGGATGCGGGGCAGCTAAAGGGCGGGATTATATCTTAAAAGCGACGGCAAGCCTCTAGCGGTGAGTCGCGGGGTTTACACAGAGCGTGGCGAGGGCGCTTGCTCCCGCTCGGCGGCGCAGCTGTTGCAAGAACTGCAAACCGTTTTCTCCCGGCACACCTCGCTGAATGGCTTGGGGCTGCTGCGCCCGAGGCGTCGGACCGGCCCAGCGGGAGCAAGCTCCCTCGCCACCGGGCTCGGTTATGAGACGGATGAGGCGCTGTCGACTTCCTTGGGCAACCGCCCATCAATCACCCGATACAACGCACTGTCCTGCGGCCAGTTTCGCATGAAGCGCGCGCGATCCCGGGCGTAGGCCGGGGCGAAGCTGGCCTGGGTGCGGTGCTGGCACATGGAATCCAGATCGATGAGCATCCAGCGGTCATCCTGCCAGAACAAGTTGTGTCCCTTGAAATCACCGTGACTGATGCGTTCGCGTATCAGGTCGGCAAACAACCGATCCAGCGCCAGCAACTCCGTCTCAGGAACCTCACCGTTTTCGACGTAGGGGGCCAAGTGCTTGATGATGTCATGCCCTGGCAGGTGCTCGGTTACCAGATAGGCGCCGCGGCGCAGCCACAAGAAACGCTTTTCCAGCAATGCCAGCGGCTTGGGCGTGGCAATGCCGAGGAAAGCCAGCCGATGAGCTTCGCGCCAGGCATGCCAGGCCCGGCTCGGGCGCCAGAAACGCTTGAGCCAGTGGGCAAGATTCTTGATGTTGTAGCGCTTGATCAACAGGGAGCGCCCGTTCACATCGACCTTGCCAACGCTTGCCGACCCACCGGTCTTGTACAGGTGGCCTTGACCGAGCAGGGCATCAGCCTGCTCCAGCACAGGGGCCATGAACGCCTCTTCGTCACGACGAATTGCCTGCAGACGGAAAGGACCACGCTGAACGCTGAACAGACTGCACTCACGTCCAACTTTTTTAAGGAAGTCGTTCAAGCGCCAGGCATGCACCTTGTCGATCTGTTTCTGAAGCGCCTCCATGGGCAACGCGTGCTCGGCGTTTCCAAGCAGGTAGTGCACCAGCAACTCTTCGTTGAACGGTTCGATGGACTTGGGGAGCTGCGCAAAAAACACGCCCAGGTTCTCCAGTACTTTTTGCCGAGACAGCGGCTGCCCCGGAGTCTCGGCGCAAATGCCGGCACCGTCGATCAGATAAAGCTTGCCGCCATGACGCAACAGGTTGTCCAGGTGCAGGTCTTCCTGCCACAAGCCCTTGCTGTGCAACCGCGCAATCGCCCCCAGCGCCTCGGCCAATACCTGCGTCTGTTCGTCGGCAAGCAACGGCAGCGACTCGACTTGCTTCCAGGCGTCCCCGAGGCTTTCAGCTCCCTCCAGCAACTCGAACAGCAGCCAGCCACCCTCGCCATCCTTGAGCCCGTCAGCCAGCAGCATTGGCGTCGTCAGCCCCTGCTCGGCCAACAGGCGAACGCCTTGCAGCTCACGCTGGAAATGCCGGGGCGCCTTGCTGCCTACCAGCAACTTGGCCAGCACCGGCCGCCCACGCCAGACACCGGCACCAACGTAGCGCTGCCCCGGCAATACTCTCAACAGTGAAAGCAATTGCAGTTGCGCCGCACCGGCCGCGTCCGCCAGCTCCAGGCTCAGGGGCAGGCTCGGGCTGCGTCCGGCGTTTTTCAGTTCGGACAAATACATCAGCGGGCCTCCTTATGGCTGCGTCGAATGCCTAGGCGAATCGTCCATCGACGCTCTAGCAGCGATCGGTTTTCAGCGGCAAGGAAACAATTCATTCCCGCCCCTCGAAAAATCTCACGACGTGACGGATACGTTTTTTGTCGCACGCATTGAGGTGGGCGCGCTGGCAATACTGCAAATAAAACTTCAGGCGCTGGGTAGACGACAAATGATACTTCGCCACTTTATCGAGGCAGGCCAAATCCTTGGTGATGCGGTACTTGAGCCAGAAGCCATGCCAGAAATCGCCATTGGGACAGTCGATCAGGAACAGCCGTGACTGATCATCAATCAACAGGTTGCGCCACTTCAGATCGTTATGGGTGAAGCGATGGTCGTGCATGGTTCGGGTGTGGGCCGCTAGCTGACGGCTCACACCATCGACCCAGGCACGATCCGCCAGCCTTGGATCATGACGATCGGCCAAGACCGAAAGGTCTTCGGTATTAGGCAGCTCTCGGGTGATCATCGCACCACGGGCGTAGGCTGCACCGTGACGCTCCAACCCCCAGGCAACAACCTCGGCCGTGGGTATGCCCCACTTTGCGAATCGCTTGAGATTCTGCCACTCGGATTTGACCCGCGGCTTGCCCAGGTAACGCCGAAGCCCTTTACCAGCCCCCGTGTAGCGCTTGACGTAGTAGTTCACCCCATTGCGCTGCACACGGATCACTTCCGACAAGGGATCTTTTGTCAGACGCTCCCCCTGAAGAGCAAACACTGCGTCGAGACTACCAAAATCCTCCGCCAGCTCTGAATAGGAAGGCTCCAGTACCCAACCCGCCATCAGAGCGCCCCTCCGTAACGCACCTTGCGAGCATATAGTCTGTCGGCCTTCCCCTCGAGCCAGTTCAGCAACGAAGCTTGCTCGGCCAGGATCTGGCGCAACGGCTGCTGGAAATAGACCTTGAGAAAACGCAGCTTGTCGCGGCGAGTCAGGCCAATGTCCATTATTGAAAAATAAAGTGCAGCCAGGTCTTTGTTACGCCAGCGACTGGGCAGGGTTTCCCGGACCTGGGCGCGATGCAGGTCAATCACCGAAAGCTTGAAACCGTCGGCCGTCACCGGTGTGTCGGTATGCAGCAGGAAATGGCAGATGTAGCAGTCGCGATGGTTGACCCCGGCGCGGTGCATCATGCCGGTCATGCGCGCCACTTCAGCGATCAGCGCCCGCTTGAGCCTGGGCTGCGGCGGCTGCGTGACCCAGTCGATGCTGTAATCTTCAAGGCTGATGGTCGGCGCCAGCTCTTCGGTGACGATGAATGAATGCTGGTCGGCCGGGTTGCTGCCTTTCTCGCCATACGCGACGGCCGTCATGGTCGGCACGCCGACTTCCTGCAGACGCTGGATGGCTTTCCATTCCTGCCCCGCGCCGAGCACCGGCAGCTTGGCGGTCAGCAGGTTCTTGAAAATCTCGCCCCAACCGATGCCACGGTGGATCTTCACGAAAAAGCCGCGACCGTCCACCTCGGTACGCAAGGTGCGCCGGGCTTCGAGCTCACGGTAGACCTCGCCCTTGAGCGCCTCGACCTCGGTAAACGCATCGCGTCCGGCCCAAAGGCTCTTGAACGGTTCGGCCAGCATCAATTTCATCAAGCGTGCTCCGCCAATATCACATCGGCCGCGTGCTGCGGCATGCTGTAGAGGTCGGCCTTCTCGGCGAAGGCCAGACCGTTGCGGCTCCAGGCCGCCCTTGCCTCGGAATCACCGAGCATCCGCCCCAGGTATTCGGTCAGTTGCGCCTGCTCGAACGGCTCATCCAGCACCAGGCCGCTGTCGGCCTCGGCGATGTAATGGGCGTACCCGCACACCGCGCTGACCAGCACCGGCAACCCCGCCACCAACGCTTCGAGCAGTACCGTGCCGGTGTTTTCGTTGTAGGCCGGGTGGATCAACAGGTCGGCGCCCAGCAGAAACCGCGGGATATCGCTGCGGCCCTTGAGGAACCGCACGCTGTCCCCCAGACCCAGCGCGGCACTCTGCAGTTGGAATACCTTGGGGTCATCCTGGCCGATTACAAACAGCCGGGTGCGTTTTTTCAGTTCGGCCGGCAGCGCAGCCAGCGCCTTGAGGCTGCGATCCACGCCCTTGGTCTTGAACCCGGAACCGATCTGCACCAGTAGCAGATCATCGTCGGCCAGCTCGAACTCAGCGCGGAACGCGGCGCGGATCTCGTCGGCGTCGGCAGGCCGGCGACGGTCCTGGGCGATGCCCGGCGGCAGCAGATGGAAGCGTTCCAGCGGCGTGTCGTAGTGCTTGATGAACAGCGGCTGCTGGACTTCGGAAATCATCAGGACTTCGGTCTTGGCATCCTTGGCGAACACCGCCCGCTCGTATTCGGCGAAATGCCGGTAGCGGCCCCAGCGCCGGTACAGCGAATTGCGCAGGTTTTGCGCCTTGTCCTCGAAACAGCCGTCGGCGGCGTAATACACGTCCAGGCCAGGCATCTTGTTGAAACCGATCAGACGATCCACCGGGCGCTTGGCCAGGTCGGCCTGCATCCAGGCGCTGAGTTTCTCGTTGCGACGGTGGTTGAACAGCGCCTTGACCGGCGCCACCAGGACTTCGAAACCGGGCGGCACGTCGCCCTCCCAGATCAGCGTGTAGACACGGATCTGGTGGCCACGCCGCTGGCATTCCAGGGCGATGCGCATGAAGTCGCGCTGCAGGCCACCGAAAGGAAAGTATTTATACAGGACAAAGGCCAATTGCATCAGCGCGGCTCCTCAGCCAATAACGTGCTCAGGTGGCTGGCAACACGCTCGGGATTCAGACGCGTGAAGCACAGTGGCTGCTCGCGTTTCAGGTCGAACCGCCGGGCATCCTCGGCGGTTGGCGGGTAAGTGCATTGTTTCTGCATGCACGGCGCACAAGGGAAATCACTGGCAAGATGAATCTGGCCCTTGCCGTAGGCTCCGGTCAGCACCGGGTTGGTCGGGCCGAGCAGCGAAACGGTCGGTACGTCCAGGGCCGCGGCCAGGTGCCCGAGGCCAGTATCCACGGCCACGCAGGCCTGGGCGCCAGCGAGCACCTTGCCCATCCCGCCGAGGTTCAGTTTCGGCAGTACCAGAGCGTTGCGCAGCCCGCTGGCGATGCGCTCGGCGCGGGCCTTTTCGGCCGGGTTGCCCCACGGCAGTTTCACCACCACGCCGAACTGGCCCATGCGCTCGGTAAGCTGGCGCCAGTAAAGCTCGGGCCAGTGCTTGGACTCCCAGGTCGTGCCATGCAGGAAAACCACATAGGGATAAGGGCGTGGCAGCTCCACCAGACGGTCGATGTCGAGGCCATAACTGCCTTGGGTTTGTGGCAGGTCATAACCCAGCGCCAACGCGAACAACTGGCGAACTCGCTCGACCGCATGCTGCCCACGCGCCACCGCCAGGCGCCGGGAGTAAAACCGCGCCGCCAGGGGCTCGCGTGCCGAATCCTTATCCAGGCCGGCCACCGGGGCCTTGACGTAGCGGGTCAGCCAGGCGCTTTTCAACAGACCCTGGGCGTCAATCACCAGATCATATTTTTCGGCCCGCATGCTCTGCTTGAACCGCCGCCACTCGCCGCTTTTGATGGTCTGCCAGATATTCTTGCGCCAACGCCGGATCGCCACCGGGATGACTTTGCCCACCGCGGGGTGCCAGGTAGGGATTTCGGCGACCCCCTCTTCCACCACCCAATCGAAGCGGATGCCGGGAATCGCCCGGGCCGCATCGGTCAGCGCCGGCAAGGTGTGGACCACATCCCCCAGGGAGGAGGTCTTGATCAGCAATACCCGCAAGTTACCGAACCTCCACGGGTGAGCCCTGCAATCGATCCAGGGCCCCGTTCACCGATGGCGGCATGAGCTGGCGCAGGCAATTGTAGTGACCAAAGCGGCAGGTGCGGTCGAAGCACGGGCTGCACTCGATGCCCAGGCGCACGACTTCGACCTTGTCGGCCAACGGCGGGGTAAAGCCCGGCGAGGTGGAGCCGTAGACCGCTACCAACGGGCGGTTCAACGCCGCGGCGACGTGCATCAGGCCGGAGTCGTTGGATACCACAGAATCGGCACAGGACAACAGATCAATGGCCTCGGCCAGGGACGTGTCGCCGCTCAGATTGGTCGACTCCTCCCGCAGGCCCGGGATCAGCCGCGAGCGGATGTCCTCGCCCACGGAGTGATCGTTTTTCGAACCGAACAGCCAGACTTGCCAGCCTTCGCGAATCTTCGCCTCGGCCACTTGGGCGTAATGCTCGGCCGGCCAGCGCTTGGACTCGCCAAACTCGGCACCCGGGCACAGCGCCAATACCGGCCGGTCCAGGCTCAGGCCGAACTTGGCCAGGGCCGTTTCGCGCGTCACCGGGTCGATCTGCAGGCTCGGTCGCGGATAAGGCTTGGGCAACTCGGTGCCCGGCTCGTAGGCCAGGGCCATGAAGCGCTCGATCATCAGCGGGTAACGATCTTTATCCAGCGTGCGCACGTCGTTGAGCAAGCCATAGCGAAACTCGCCACGCCAGCCGGTGCGCTTGGGGATGCCGGCGAAAAACGGCACCAACGCCGATTTCAGCGAATTGGGCAGCAGAATCGCCTGGTCGTACTGACCGGCCAGGGATTTTCCGATGCGCCTGCGGGTCGCCAGCTCAAGCACGCCATGGCCGAGCGGGAAGCTCAAGGCCTTACGCACCTGCGGCATGCGCTCAAGAATCGGCCGGCTCCACTCAGGGGCCAGGACATCTATTTCGCACTGCGGATGACGCTGCTTGAGGCACTGGAACAGTGTCTGCGCCATCACCATGTCACCGACCCAACTGGGTCCAACGATCAGAATATTCATGAGCTTTCCAAAAACGCTACGGGGAGGCCTACGCCTCCCCGCCTCGAGAATCACTGTGGCTTAGGTCGCTGCCTGATGCCCTAATCTACAACACACCACCGATCTGTTGTGGGAGCGAGACTGCTCGCGAAGAGGCCGGTACACCCAACATCCATGTCGTCTGACGCTCCGCCTTCG
>NZ_JBHFJB010000011.1:0-36001 GCF_057334555.1 Pseudomonas sp. AGC41 | reverse complement strand
ATGAACTGAAGCCGCACATTTTCGAAACCTACTTAACTCGTTGAAACTAAAGGAGTTTTCCGTTTCGACTGCGCCGGAAGTGGGGCGAATTATAGACATCCAGAATTTGCCGTCAACCCTTTATTTCGCTTTTCTTTCAATGAGTTGCCCGAACACTTGAAGTCGCCGCTCCTGCTATATAGAAGAGAGGAAGCTAAAGAACTCCAGAGCCCCTCAGAGCCATGACCGTCTTCGAGTCCAGCCCCAACACCCGCTGCAGCACCTCCAGCGTATGCTCTCCCAATAATGGCGGCGCGCTCCTGTATTCGATCGGCGTTTCGGACAAGCGAATCGGGCTTGCTACCTGTGGCACCTTACCCGCCAACGCATGAGGCAGCTCGATTGCCAGCCCGCGAGCCTGCACCTGAGGATCGGCAAACACCTGAGCCAGATCGTTGATCGGCCCACACGGCACACCGGCCTGTTCCAACTGTATGACCCATTCGGCAGTCGTCTTGAACACCGTCGCCTGGCGAATCAATGGAATCAACGCCGCCCGATTCGCCACACGCATCTTGTTTGTCGCGAACCTCGGGTCATCGGCCCACTGCGGTTGGCCGGCGACCTCGGCAAACTTCCGGAACTGACTGTCATTACCCACCGTAAGGATGAAGTCACCGTCAGCCGTAGGAAAATCCTGATAAGGGACGATATTCGGATGCGCATTGCCCAGCCGCTTCGGCGCGCTGCCGGTGGTCAGGTAATTCATCGCCTGGTTGGCCAGGCAAGCCACTTGGACATCCAGCAATGCCATATCGATATGTTGCCCGCCGCCCGAATGATCGCGATGAGCCAACGCGGCCAGAATGGCAACGGTCGAATACAGGCCGGTAAGAATATCGGTCAGCGCAACACCGACCTTCACCGGCCCTGCCCCCTCATCCCCTTCCGGCCGGCCAGTCAGACTCATCAAGCCGCCCAACCCTTGGATCATGAAGTCGTAACCGGCACGCTTGGCGTAAGGGCCCGTTTGGCCAAACCCGGTGATTGAGCAATAGATCAGTTCCGGGTTGATCGCTTTTAGCGAGTCGTAATCCAGACCATAGGCCGCAAGGCCACCCACCTTGAAGTTCTCGATCAGGATGTCGGACTTGGCCGCCAGTTCCCGGATCAGCTTTTGCCCTTCGGGGCGCGTGAAATCGATCGTGACCGATTGCTTGTTGCGATTGGCCGCCAGGTAATAAGCCGCCTCGGTCGTATTCTCGCCATAGGCGTCTTTCAGGAAGGGCGGCCCCCAGGCACGCGTATCGTCACCGTTACCCGGACGCTCGACCTTTATGACCTCCGCCCCCAGGTCCGCGAGGATCTGCCCGGCCCAAGGGCCAGCCAGAACCCTCGATAAATCCAACACCCGCAGATGCGAAAGCGCGCCCATGGCCGTTCCCCTATTAATAGAACGCTTGAATGCCGGTTTGCGCGCGACCCAGGATCAGCGCATGAACATCGTGCGTACCTTCGTAGGTGTTCACCACCTCAAGGTTCACTAAATGACGAGCAATGCCGAACTCGTCGGAGATACCATTGCCGCCCAGCATGTCCCGCGCCATGCGTGCGATATCCAGGGACTTACCGCAAGAGTTGCGCTTCATGATCGAGGTAATCTCTACCGCAGCCGTGCCTTCATCTTTCATACGCCCAAGACGCAGGCATCCTTGGAGTGCGAGGGTAATTTCAGTCTGCATATCGGCCAGTTTCTTCTGGATCAACTGATTGGCGGCCAATGGGCGACCGAACTGCTGCCGGTCGAGCGTGTATTGACGGGCGGTGTGCCAGCAAAACTCGGCAGCCCCCAGGGCGCCCCAGGAAATGCCATAGCGCGCCGAGTTCAGACAGGTGAACGGACCTTTCAAGCCACGCACGTCCGGGAAAATGTTTTCTTCCGGCACGAATACGTTGTCCATGACGATCTCGCCGGTAATCGAAGCGCGCAGCCCGACCTTGCCGTGAATGGCCGGGGCACTCAGCCCCTTCCAGCCCTTCTCCAGCACGAAGCCGCGGATATCACCGGCATCGTCCTTCGCCCACACGACAAACACATCCGCGATCGGACTGTTGGTGATCCACATCTTGTTACCGGTCAAGCTGTAACCGCCGTCAACTTTGCGCGCCCGAGTGATCATCGCACCCGGGTCGGAGCCGTGGTTCGGCTCTGTCAGGCCGAAGCAGCCGATCCACTCGCCCGAGGCCAGCTTGGGCAGATACTTCTGTTTCTGCGCCTCGGTGCCGAATTCGTTGATCGGCACCATGACCAGTGAGGACTGCACGCTCATCATCGACCGGTAGCCGGAGTCCACACGCTCCACTTCCCTGGCGATGAGCCCGTAGCTGACGTAATTCAGGCCACTGCCGCCGTATTGCTCGGGAATGGTGGCGCCCAGGAGGCCCACTTCCCCCATTTCACGAAAAATCGCCGGGTCAGTCTTTTCATGACGGAACGCCTCCAGCACGCGCGGCGCCAGCTTCTGTTGAGCGAACTGCTCGGCGGTGTCGCGAATCATGCGTTCTTCTTCGGTAAGTTGCTGATCCAACAACAAGGGATCGATCCAGCTGAAGCTCGCTTTACCGGCCATGAAAAAGTCCTCGCCAATCAAATGGAAAATCGTGGACTGATCCTAGGCCCGGTTTCCCACGAGAGCAAACGAGGATTCGGCATGTTGTTGTGCTAGTTTCTCACTCCGTAAACACCATAGACCGCCGTTGTGCGGATAACGAGTGAGGCTTGCGTATATGCGTCGTAAAATCCCAAGCACCGCCGCTCTGATCAGCTTCGAGGCTGCCGCACGCCACGAAAGCTTCACCAAGGCGGCATTGGAGCTATCTCTCACTCAAGGCGCTATCTGCCGACAGATTGCCAGCCTGGAGGACTTCCTTGGCGTGGAGCTTTTCCGACGCTCAAGACGCGGCGTCAAGCTGACTGAAGCGGGGCTTTCATATAGCCGTCGAATCGCCACGCAACTGGATGCCGTCGAGCGCGATACCCTTTCAGTGATGGGGCACACCGGCGCGAACGTTATCGAACTCGCCGTCGTGCCCACCTTTGGCACTCAATGGCTGCTGCCACGCCTCAAGGATTTCCAGCAGCAGCACCCTGAGGTAACGGTCAATCTCACCAACCGCACGCGCCCTTTCCTGTTCGCTGATACGGATTTCGATGCAGCCATCTACTTCGGCGACGCGGACTGGTCCGGTACCGAATCTCACAAATTAATGGGCGAAAAACCGTTGCCGGTATGCAGCCCCTCCTTGCTAGGCAACCGCAAAATCCTGACACCGGAGGCAATCGCCGAGCTCCCCCTGCTCCAGCAGACAACCCGCCCATACGCGTGGCGCCAGTGGTTCAACTCACAAGACCTTAATATCGCGCGTGACCTGACAGGTCCGCGCTATGAACTATTCTCCATGCTTGCCCAAGCCGCCATGCACGATATGGGTGCTGCCTTGATCCCGCCCTTCCTGATCCAGCGCGAATTGGCGGAGAAGCGTCTGGTCATTGCCAACCCCAATGCCCTGTCGAGCCTCAAGGCGTATTACTTGATGATCCCGGAACGGAAGGCGGAATCGGCCTCGCTGCGGGCATTTCGCGATTGGCTGGTCACCGAAGCTAGAGGCTATGATGTTGAAAATTAAGGAAAAACTTACCCATAAAATAAGTAGTAATACTATATTAGACACTACAGATATAACTATTTGTCGCATTTAACCAAACTGTGGCCATATCGGTACAAACGTCCTAGAACCGTTGAAGTACGTGGCTTTAAGCCATATCGAGCGAGTCATATCGCTCCATTCATCTGACCGATGCAAAAAGAACCACAATTGCCGTTATCCCTTGATTTTTCTGGGTTTAGCGACCTTCACCTTACCAGTTGCGACATTCGGTCACAGGGTGACTTGTAGTTATATTTACGTCACACGTCATAATCCCTTGAAGGGCTGAATATTCGCCTGCAAAATGCCGCGCCCCGCCTGGTCAGGCGGGATCGTGCTGATCGGCCGCCCCAGTCGCACCATCCGAAGTGCCTGGGTTTACTCAATAAGATCACGCAGGAGATTTGACGTGCACATTGGTGTTCCTCTCGAAACCCAGACGGGTGAAACACGGGTTGCTGCTACCCCGGAAACCATCAAGAAGCTGGTCGGCCAAGGCCATAAAGTCACTGTTGAAAGCGGCGCCGGCATCAAGGCCAGCGTTATCGACAGTGCCTATGAGGCAGCTGGCGCAACCATTGGCAGCGCCAGTGATGCATTCGGGGCCGAGCTGATTCTCAAGGTGGTTGCCCCCAGCGACAGCGAACTGACGCTGATCAAGAGCGGTACCGTTCTGGTGGGCATGCTCAACCCGTTCAACAACGAAACCATCGCCAAGCTGGCCGAACGCGGCATCACCGCATTCGCCCTTGAGGCCGCGCCGCGTACCTCCCGCGCTCAAAGCCTGGACGTGCTGTCGTCTCAAGCGAATATCGCCGGCTACAAAGCCGTGTTGCTGGCCGCCCATCACTATCCACGCTTCATGCCGATGCTGATGACCGCCGCAGGCACCGTGAAAGCGGCGCGCGTACTGATTCTCGGTGCGGGCGTGGCGGGGTTACAGGCGATTGCGACGGCCAAGCGCCTGGGGGCGGTCATCGAAGCTTCGGATGTGCGCCCTGCGGTGAAGGAACAAATCGAATCCCTCGGCGCCAAGTTCGTCGACGTGCCTTACGAGACCGACGAAGAGCGTGAATGCGCCATCGGCGTCGGCGGTTACGCGCGACCGATGCCGGCCAGTTGGATGCAGCGCCAGGCCCAGGCCGTGCACGAGCGCGCCAAACAGGCGGACATCGTCATCACCACCGCATTGATTCCGGGCCGCAAGGCACCGACTTTGCTGAGCGCCGAAACCGTCGCGCAGATGAAACCGGGCTCGGTGGTCATCGACCTCGCAGCAGCACAGGGCGGTAACTGTCCGCTGACCGTGGCCGATCAGGTAGTGGTTGAAAACGGCGTGACCATTTGCGGCCCGACCAACCTGGCCGGAGAAGTCGCGGCCGATGCTTCGGCGCTGTACGCCCGTAACCTGCTGGACTTCCTGAAGCTGGTCTTCACCAAGGAAGGTCAGTTCGACGTGAACCTGGAAGACGACATCGTCGCCGCGTGCCTGATGTGCCGCGACGGCCAAGTCATCCGCAAAAACGCCTAAGCAGGGATTCAGACAATGGAAGAGCTTATCTCCCCCGGTATCTACAACCTGATCATCTTCGTGCTGGCGATTTATGTCGGTTACCACGTGGTCTGGAACGTTACCCCCGCGCTGCACACTCCATTGATGGCGGTGACCAACGCCATTTCGGCGATCGTGATCGTCGGCGCGATGCTCGCCGCCGCCCTGACCGTAACGCCTCTGGGCAAGACCATGGGCACCCTCGCCGTGGCCCTGGCTGCGGTCAACGTGTTCGGTGGTTTCCTGGTGACGCGCCGCATGCTCGAGATGTTCAAGAAAAAAGCCCCGAAAGCGGTCAAAGAAGAGGCGCCCAAGTAATGAGCATGAATCTGGTAACGACGCTTTACCTGATCGCGTCGATCTGCTTCATCCAGGCCCTTAAAGGCCTGTCGCACCCCACCACCTCCCGCCGAGGCAACCTGTTCGGCATGCTCGGCATGGCGCTGGCGGTGCTTACCACCGTGGGTCTCATCTACAAACTGGGCGCCGAGCTTGCGACCGCCGGTATTGGTTACGTAATCGTCGGCCTGTTGGTTGGCGGCACCGCCGGTTCGATCATGGCCAAGCGCGTCGAGATGACGAAGATGCCGGAGCTGGTGGCATTCATGCACAGCATGATCGGCCTGGCGGCGGTGTTCATTGCCATCGCGGCGGTCGTCGAGCCGCAATCGCTGGGCATCGTCAAGCAACTGGGGGATCCGATTCCGGCGGGTAACCGCCTGGAGCTGTTCCTCGGCGCCGCCATCGGTGCAATCACCTTCTCCGGTTCGGTGATCGCGTTCGGCAAGCTCTCGGGCAAATACAAGTTCCGCCTGTTCCAGGGCGCACCGGTACAGTTTGGTGGCCAGCACAAGCTCAACCTGATCCTGGGCCTGGCAACGCTGGGCCTGGGCCTGACCTTCATGTTTACCGGCAACCTCGGCGCGTTCGCCCTGATGCTGGCCCTGGCGTTTGTCCTGGGTGTACTGATCATCATCCCGATCGGCGGCGCTGACATGCCGGTGGTGGTTTCGATGCTCAACAGCTATTCCGGTTGGGCCGCTGCGGGTATCGGCTTCTCGCTGAACAACTCGATGCTGATCATTGCCGGTTCGTTGGTGGGTTCGAGCGGTGCGATCCTGTCGTACATCATGTGCAAGGCGATGAACCGTTCGTTCTTCAACGTGCTGCTCGGCGGTTTCGGCAACACCGCAGATGCGGCTGGCCCGGCAGGCTCGAAAGAAGCCCGCCCGGTGAAATCCGGCTCGGCTGACGACGCAACCTTCCTGCTGACCAACGCCGACACCGTGATCATCGTTCCGGGCTACGGGCTGGCGGTAGCGCGGGCGCAGCATGCGCTCAAAGAGCTGACCGAGAAGCTGACCCACCATGGCGTGACCGTGAAATACGCGATCCACCCGGTGGCCGGTCGCATGCCCGGGCACATGAACGTCCTGCTGGCCGAGGCCGAAGTGCCTTACGACCAGGTGTTCGAGATGGAAGACATCAACTCCGAGTTCGGCCAGGCCGACGTAGTGCTGGTACTGGGCGCCAACGACGTGGTCAACCCGGCGGCGAAGAACGATCCGAAGTCGCCGATCGCCGGCATGCCGATCCTCGAAGCCTTCAAGGCCAAGACCATCATCGTCAACAAACGCTCGATGGCCAGCGGTTATGCCGGCCTGGACAACGAGCTGTTCTATCTCGACAAGACCATGATGGTGTTCGGCGACGCCAAGAAGGTCATTGAGGACATGGTAAAGGCCGTGGAATAAGCTCCGCAGTGTTATCAAAACGCCCCGACCTGTCGGGGCGTTTTGATTTGTATCAAGGCAGAAAGTTACCGATACGGTAATGATGTTTTGCCTGAAACGCCCGTAATAGAGGCCTCAAATGCGACTTTTGTAGCGGGTCGGGCACGGCGCGAATTCTCTACACTGCGCATCCTGCTTCCTGCCCGAGACAACCATCCATGTACCGTGACCGCATCCGCCTGCCTTCGTTGTTGGACAAAGTGATGAGCGCTGCCGAGGCAGCCTTGTTGATTGAGGACGGGATGACCGTTGGCATGAGTGGCTTCACCCGCGCCGGAGAAGCCAAGGCGGTACCTCACGCACTGGCCGAACGGGCCAGGCTTATGCCGCTGAAAATCAGCCTGATGACCGGAGCGAGCCTGGGCAACGATCTCGACAAGGAGCTCACGGAGGCAGGCGTGCTGGCGCGACGCATGCCCTTTCAGGTCGATAGCACCCTGCGTAAGGCAATCAACGCTGGCGAGGTCATGTTCATCGACCAGCATCTTTCGGAAACCGTCGAACAGATGCGCAATGCGCAGCTCAAGCTGCCAGATATCGCCGTGATCGAAGCCGTGGCCATCACCGAGCAAGGCCATATCGTGCCCACCACATCGGTGGGCAATTCGGCCAGCTTTGCGATTTTCGCCAGGCAGGTAATCGTTGAGATCAATATGGCCCACAACCCGAATCTGGAAGGGCTTCACGACATCTATATCCCGAGCTATCGCCCGACCCGCACACCGATTCCCCTGGTGAACGTCGATGACCGCATCGGCAGCCCCGCCATTCCGATCCCTGCGGACAAAATCGCCGCCATTGTCATCACCCATCAAGCGGACTCGCCCTCCACCGTCCTGCCGCCTGACAGCGATACGCAGGCCATTGCCGATCACCTGATCGATTTTTTCAAGCAAGAGGTGGCGGCCGGTCGGATGACCAACAAGCTTGGCCCCTTGCAGGCCGGGATCGGCAATATCGCCAACGCCGTGATGTGCGGCTTGATCGACGCACCGTTCGAAGAACTGACCATGTATTCCGAGGTGCTGCAAGACTCCACGTTCGACCTGATCGATGCCGGCAAGCTGAGTTTTGCTTCCGGCAGCTCCATTACCTTGTCGGCTCGACGTAATGCCGATGTCTTTGGCAATCTGCAAAGGTACAAGCACAAACTGGCCCTGCGCCCACAGGAAATCTCCAACCACCCGGAAGTCGTGCGCCGCCTGGGCATCATCGGCATCAACACAGCGTTGGAATTCGATCTGTACGGCAACGTCAATTCCACCCATGTGTGCGGCACGCGGATGATGAACGGCATTGGCGGATCGGGCGACTTCGCCCGGAATGCGCACCTGGCGGTCTTCGTTACCAAATCCATCGCCAAGGGCGGTGCCATTTCCAGCGTCGTGCCGATGGTCAGCCATGTGGACCATACCGAGCATGATGTCGACATCCTGGTAACAGAGATCGGCCTGGCCGACCTGCGGGGGCTCGCGCCACGGGAGCGAGCGAGGGTCATCATCGACAACTGCGTACACCCTATCTATCGCCAGGCGCTCAGCGACTATTTTGAAGCCGCTCGTAAGCTGGGCGGACATACGCCGCACATTCTGAAGGATGCACTCAGTTGGCACCTCAACCTCGAGGAAACCGGACGCATGTTGGCGATGTGATACAGCTGGTCCAGTGAGACGGCAATAACAGTTTCGGTAAATGCTTATGGCTGGGGCAGCCACCGTATAAAACTGTACTACTGTACCGGTGATTTCTTACATCCCATTCCTACAAAAGAGGGAGAAACGGCTTGTAATGCACCTAAATCGTGCAGATAGGTACAGTTGCCTCAATATCGACCAGTACACCGCTCTTTAACAGTTAACTGGTCTCTCACAATACAGCTGAACTGTATCTAGAGAGACTGGCCAAACGGGAGGATCATGGGCACCAGTCAAACCACTACCTGATCCCGCCACAAGCGGAAGGATGTCAACCATGGAACGTACACTCAGTTCCGAGCTGTTTTTCGAAGACAAAGCTGAAAAAAACCAGGCTTCCCTGCCTCTTCGCGTTATCGCCAACCTGATGTTGTGGCAGCGCCGCATTGCCAGCCGCCATCAACTGGCTCGTCTGGATTCGCGTCTGCTGGCTGACGCCGGTATCAGCGAAGCACAACGCTACGAAGAGCTGAGCAAGCCGTTCTGGCGCTAACTCAGCGTCGCTGGCCCTGACCCATCGGGTCCACTGCCAGCACCGAATTGAACAAACGAGACCCGTCGTGGGAAACCACGGCGGGTTTCGTCGTTTCTGGGGCTGGAGGTTAAATTTCAGGGACTGGAACAGTTCTGTATTTTCTTAGCATTGGCAGGTACAGTTTTAACCTGCCGGCCTCGTTACTATTCCGTGGCTGTCAGCCGCCGCGTTCTGTCCTAATATCGATCCTGACGTGGCGAAGCGAGTCGAATCTGCGTCTCCTCTTCCTGCTACACGCACCGGCATCACTTCATTATCAAGGAGTTTCATCATGATCCGTCTTCGCCTGCTCAGCACAGCTGCCCTGCTGGCCGTAGCCGCCCACTCCAACGCCAGCAGCTTTATCGTCACCACTGACTCCATCGTTGGCGCACTCAAGGCCACTTCCGACGTAACCTCCGACGCCACCTCTTCACTACGGGACAACAAAATTGTTCAAGCGGCCCGTGATGATGCCGCCAGCTTCGTGGCTAGCGAAGGCGCCATCCGTGGCGTGAAGCTGGAAAGTGCATTGGATTTCATTCGCCAGCAGGCTCCGCAGCTTAATGCCACCGATGCGCAGCTGGCCCAGGCCATCCTGGTCATTTGATGCAACATGAAACATCGGGCGCCCAGAGGTGTTCCGATGTTTCATCACTGGCTCTGGCCCGCCGGTTTGCGCTAGCCTTCAGGCTCGCCAACAACTCTCGAGTCCCATGCGTTTTTCAAATCTTTACCGAGCCTTTTTCTTCGCAGCTTTCTGCTGGTCTGTTCCGGTCCAAGCCTTTGACGTGTCCACCCAACAGCTGGTGGCCAGCGCTTATGCCACAAGCCTCGTGACCTCGGCGCCCTTCGACAATAAACTGGTCGTCGCCGCTCGCGATGACGCCGCGACATTCATTGCCAGCGATGGACAGTTGCGAGGCGCACAGTTGGAATCGGCCTTGGCTTACCTACGCCGGAGCCAGCCAAAACTTCACGCCAGCGACCTTGAACTGGCACAGGCAATTCTCGTCCAATAGCTATCTGTATTTTTCTTTTCGGAGTCGTTCCATGCGTAGCCCGCTGATTGCTGCCGCCCTTGGCCTGCTGGTGTTGGCCGATGTGGCCCAGGCACATACCTTGGTAGCCACCAGTAACATCATCGTTCGCGCTTCCCAGCGCTCGATCGATTTCACCTCTGACACCACTACCTCCATCCGTGATTCGAAAATCGTCCGTGAAGCCCACGACGACGCGGCCAGCTTCGTCGCCAGCAACGGCGAAATTCGTGGTGCTCATCTCGAGGCCGCTTTCGAAACCTTGCGTACCCGCGTACCGGAAGCGCGCGACGCCAGTGATCAGGTTCTCGCCGAAGCCATCCTCGCATTGTGAGGCGACTCGCCGCCTGGCTGACGGCCGGGGTTGTGCTTCTCATCGGCGGCACTGCCCAGGCCGGCCTGCAACTGCACCTCAATAGCGACGGCTTGAGCCCGGCGCAACAGCAGGCCAGTCAGGCATTGCTCGATGAAGCCATGCAAGCATTACCTCCGCGTTTCATCGAGCGATTGGACCGGCGCATCGATGTCGGCTGGACCGACCAGATGCCGGAAAATGCCTACGGCCAGGCTTCGCTGGTGTCACAGCTGGATCTCAACCGTAACCTGCTCGACAGCCTCACCGACGGCAGCGCCGCCAGGCAAAAGACCCAGCGGCCGCACGGCACGGTGCGGCGAGAAATGCTCGCCACGGTCCTGCACGAACTGACCCATATCTATGATCGCTCGCGTCTATGGCCGAATGCCGAACGTGCGCTGATCCAGCGCTGTACGCGGCGCAACAGCAGTGCAGGACTGATCGGGCTCCCGGATGAGTGCCGGGGCGAGAACAACCGCCGCTTCACCCTCAGCGATGATCCACGCTTGCTCGACCTGGCCGGTTGGCCGCAATACGTCGGCCGCCGCGGCGAACGGGAACAGCATAACCGCCAGGTCGCCCGCAGCCCGGACCTCTACGAGACGAGCAGCCCCAAGGAGTTCGTCGCGGTGAACATGGAGTATTTCCTCCTGGACCCAAGCTATGCCTGCCGGCGCCCCGCCCTGTATCGCTATTATCAGGAACACTTCGGCTGGGCGCCTGCCGCCAAGGACACCTGCGCCCAGTCTTTCGCTTTTCTCAACGCCGGCAACGATTTTGCAAAGACGCCGTTGGGCAAAGTCGATCCGGAGCGCGTCTACGCCATCGATTACCTGCTGGCCGAAGCCAACCAGAACTGGGTCAGTCGCTGGGGCCACAGCATGCTCCGGCTGGTGATCTGCGCGCCAGGCAGGCCGCGTGGGCCGGATTGCCGGTTGGACCTGGACCAGCATCTGGTGTTGTCTTACCGTGCGTTTGTAGGTGATGTGCAGCTGTCGAGTTGGGACGGACTGGTGGGCAAATACCCGTCGCGCCTGTTTGTGCTGCCGCTGGCCCAGGTAATCGATGAATACACCAAAACCGAACTGCGCAGCCTGGCGTCAGTGCCGCTGAATCTGTCTCGTGCCGAGATCGAGGAGACTGTCGAACGTGCAGCCGAAATGCATTGGAGCTACGACGGAAACTACTATTTCCTCTCCAATAACTGCGCGGTTGAAAGCCTGAAGCTGCTGCGCAGCGGCAGTAACAACGAGCAGCTCAAAGGCTTGGACAGCATCATGCCCAACGGCTTGCTGGAAATCCTCAAGGGTCGAGGCCTGGCGGACACCAGCGTACTGGATGATCCCAAGGAGGCACTGCGCCTCGGTTACCGTTTCGACTCGTTCCGCGACCGCTATCAGGCGATGTTCGAAGTCCTGAAAAAGCATCTGCCCATCAAACAGCAAACCGTTGAAGACTGGCTGGCCCTGGACGCCACTGAACGCCGTACCTGGTTCGAGCAGGCAGACCTGCGCACCAGCGCGGCGCTGCTTCTGCTGGAGCAAGCGAGTTTCCGTCGGCAGTTGCTGCTGGCTCAGGATGAGGTCAAGCAGCGCTATCTTGGTGCTCGCGAGTTGCAGAACGGCGGTATGGAACGGGCAAACGCGACGCTGCAGCAGATTCTCGCCAACAGCGGCTTCCTGAGCCGCCCGGCCGAATTGCTGGGCAGCGGCGGCTATGGTCTGCCGCAGCCTAGCGAGTGGCAACGGCTGGAATCGGAAAGCAGCCTGCGCCAAAAGCAACTGCAAACGCTCACAGGCGACCTGGATAAGGAAGTTCGGGCGTTGCTGGAGCCGAGCCGCGCGGCTGAAATTGCCGCAAGCGAGGCCAATGTGAAGGAGATCGGCAAACATTTGCGCGAGCTGCACAAGGCCGGGGGCGGGTTGGAGTTGCCCTGACCCGCTTGGATGAAACTTTAAAAAGGGGGTTCAGAACTCAGTTCTGAGCCCCCTTTTTTGAAGCTTCAACCGGACCAGCAATCAGCCCAGACGCGCCTTGCGCACGCCGTCAGCCAAGGCAGCACACAAGCTCAACACGCCATCGATCGCCTGCTCCGACGTGTCGGCACGGGCAATATGGTCGATCAGCGCCGAGCCAACCACTACCCCATCGGCCAGCCGCGCGATAGCTGCGGCCTGTTCAGGCGTGCGGATACCGAAACCGATGCTGATCGGCAGATCGGTATGGCGACGCAAACGCGCCACAGCCTCTTCCACATGTTCCAGCGTTGCGGCGCCGGCACCGGTCACACCGGCAACTGACACGTAGTAGACAAAACCGGAACTGCCGTTGAGCACGGTGGGCAAGCGCACGTCGTCAGTGGTTGGCGTAGTCAGGCGGATAAAGTCCAGGCCGACGGCCTGGGCCGGTTCGCACAGTTCGCTGTTGTGCTCGGGCGGCATGTCCACCACGATCAGGCCATCGACGCCGGAGTCCAGCGCCTCGCCGATGAAACGCTGCACGCCATAACGATGGATCGGGTTGAAATAACCCATCAGCACCAGCGGCGTCTCGGTGTTGTCCTTGCGAAACTCACGCACCATCTGCAGGGTTTTCGCCAGGTTCTGCTGGGCCCCCAGCGCGCGAATATTCGCCAGCTGGATTGCCGGGCCGTCAGCCATCGGATCGGTGAACGGCATGCCCAGCTCGATCACGTCCGCGCCAGCGGCAGGCAGGTCCTTGAGGATCGCCAGCGAAGTGTCGTAGTCCGGATCACCGGCGGTGACAAACGTCACCAGCGCCGCGCGATTCTGTTCCTTGAGTTCGGCAAAACGGCTTTGCAGGCGGCTCATCAATGTTTCTCCTGCTGAGACTGTTCCATATGGTGCATTACGGTTTGCATGTCTTTGTCGCCGCGGCCGGACAGGTTGACCACCATCAGATGATCCTTGGGCAGGTTCGGCGCGCGCTTGAACACTTCAGCCAAGGCGTGGGCGCTTTCCAGCGCAGGAATAATCCCTTCAAGACGGCAGCATTTGTGGAAGGCTTCCAAAGCTTCGGCGTCGGTGACCGAGGTGTACTGGACCCGGCCGATGTCATGCAACCAGGCGTGTTCCGGACCGATCCCCGGATAATCAAGACCTGCGGATATGGAATGGGCGTCGATGATCTGCCCGTCGTCGTCCTGCAGCAGGAACGTACGGTTGCCGTGCAGCACACCCGGAACGCCACCGTTCAGGCTCGCAGCGTGCTTGCCGGTCTCGATGCCATAACCAGCCGCTTCAACGCCGATGATATCGACGCTCTTGTCATCCAGGAACGGATGGAACAGACCCATGGCGTTGGAGCCGCCACCGATGCATGCCACCAGGCTATCCGGCAGCCGGCCTTCCTGGGCTTGCAACTGATCGCGGGTTTCCTTGCCGATCACCGCCTGGAAATCACGGACCATCGCCGGGTAAGGGTGCGGCCCGGCCACGGTGCCAATCAGATAGAACGTGCTGTCGACATTGGTTACCCAGTCGCGCAGGGCCTCATTCATCGCGTCCTTGAGGGTCCCGGTGCCGGCAACCACCGGGATCACTTCGGCACCCAGCAGTTTCATCCGGAACACGTTGGCCTGCTGGCGCTCGATGTCGGTGGTGCCCATATAGATCACACACTCAAGGCCAAAACGCGCAGCCACGGTGGCAGTGGCCACGCCGTGCATGCCAGCGCCGGTCTCGGCGATGATGCGTTTCTTGCCCATGCGCCGCGCCAGCAGGATCTGGCCGATGCAGTTGTTGATCTTGTGGGCGCCGGTGTGGTTCAGCTCTTCACGCTTGAGGTAGATCTTCGCACCGCCGCAGTACTCGGTCAGGCGCTCGGCGAAATACAGCGGGCTCGGACGACCGACATAATCGCGTTGGAAGTAGGCAAGTTCCTCAATGAACGCAGGATCTTCCTTTGCCACTTCATATTCACGGGCCAGATCAAGGATCAACGGCATCAGCGTTTCGGCCACGTAGCGGCCGCCGAACGCGCCAAACAGGCCATTGGCATCGGGGCCGCTGCGCAGGTTGAAATGGGTCGTAGGCTGGGTCATCGGGCGCTCCAGGCGAATGCGTAGAAAAACAATGAGGATCACTCTACCCCTGCCATCGCGCCCTGAAAACCGATAAGATCGCCGCAACCTGTCAGGAAAACTCACAGATACCATGAGCCACGACCTTCCGCCGCTAAACGCCTTGCGTGCCTTCGAGGCCACCGCCCGCCTGAACAGCGTAAGCCAGGCGGCGGAAAGCCTGCACGTCACCCACGGCGCCGTCAGCCGGCAATTGAAAGTGCTCGAAGAACACTTGGGTGTCAGCCTGTTCATCAAGGATGGGCGTGGCCTGAAACTCACAGATGCAGGTTTGCGTCTGCGTGACGCCAGCGCCGATGCATTCGAACGCCTGCGCACGGTTTGCGCGGAGCTGACGCAAAGCACTGCGGACGCGCCGTTCGTGCTGGGCTGCTCAGGGAGCCTGCTGGCGCGCTGGTTCATACCCCGCCTGGGCAGGCTCAACGCTGATCTGCCCGACTTGCGCCTGCATCTGTCCGCCGGCGAAGGCGACCTGGACCCGAGGCGACCGGGACTCGACGCCCTGCTGGTATTCGCCGAACCGCCCTGGCCAGCCGACATGCAAGTGTATGAACTGGCCAGCGAGCGAATCGGCCCGGTGATCAGCCCGCGCTACGCCGGATTCGCACGATTGCGGGACGCACCGGCCAGCACATTGTTGGGCGAGCCGCTATTGCACACCACCTCCCGCCCACAGGCTTGGCCAACCTGGGCACGGCAAAATGCCTTGGAACCCCAATCGCTGAGGTTCGGGCAAGGTTTTGAGCATTTGTATTATTTACTCGAGGCCGCGGTAGCCGGGCTTGGCGTGGCAATCGCTCCTGAACCGCTAGTTGCCGAGGACCTTCGTGCCGGACGCCTGGTCGCGCCGTGGGGCTTCAGTGAAACCCCGGCGCGGCTAGCGCTGTGGCTGCCCAAGCGCGCCGCTGATGGACGCGCCCGGCAATTGGCAGAGTGGCTCAGGCATGAGCTGAGCCCACCCATTCAGTCACCGCGCTTGCACAGCAAGTAAGCGGCCAGCAAACCAAGCGCCCCGACCGCGACACCGGCCGTGGTCCAGGGATGTTCTTGAGCATAATCACGGGTGGCGATCCCGGTTTCACGGGTTTTCACCTTGACCTCTTCATACGCATCGCTGAGCAGATGCCGAGAGTGTTTCAGCGCGCTTTCGGCATTGGCCTTGAGCGACTTGAGGGTTTTGCGCGACTCGTCCGAAGCGTCGTCCTTCAGGCTTTCCAAGGACTTGAGCAGACTCTCGATCTCCGCTTCCATGCTTTGCAACGAGGCTTTACGTAACGAAGTGCTGGCCATGGTGGCTCTCTCCTGCAGTGGTTGAGTAGCGTGTGTGGATTGGGACTGCGACCGTTTGCGAAAGTGCAGTAAATCTGAACTTTCGCAGCGAAAACGGCGACACAAGTAAGGCGAAAAATCGCTGCTAGGCTGTTAAAGACAACCAAGGAGAACGTCATGAGTGATCATCACACGTACAAAAAGGTCGAGCTGGTCGGCTCGTCTCCCACCAGCATTGAAGACGCCATCAACAATGCCCTGGCAGAGGCCAGCAAAAGCCTCAAACATCTGGAATGGTTCGAAGTCACCGAGACCCGCGGCCACATCGAAAACGGCCGGGCCGCGCATTTCCAGGTAACTATCAAGGTCGGGTTCCGGATCGCCAATAGCTGAGCTGCTTTGAACTTGCACGCTGGCGGAGTGCCATAGGGAATGGCGATGCGCTATGGTTGGCGCATCAGGCCTTTCCGATACCTCCCTATTTGATCCGTCCAAGGAGTGCGAGCGATGAAGAAGTTGATGGTGGCCCTGGGTTTGCTGAGCCTTGCGGGTAGCGCGTTTGCGGCCGGCAAGCCCTGCGAAGAGCTGAAAAGCGAAATCGCAGCGAAGCTTGATGCCAAAGGTGTATCGGGTTATTCGCTGGAAGTTGTTGATAAAGGCGCAGCGGCTGACGCAAAGGTAGTCGGCACCTGCGAAGGCGGTTCGAAGGAAATCGTCTACAAACGCGGCTGATTGCGCGCTCAAAATCAAAGCCGACGCAGTGCGTCGGCTTTTTTTGTGGCCGTGAATCAGCCTTTCATGACTTGGGCCAGCAGCTCATACGAGTGCAGCCGGTCGGTGTGCTCGTACAGGTCGCTGGTGAAAATCAGCTCGTCGGCCTGGGTTTGCTCAATCAGCACCTCCAGCCTGGCGCGGATTTTCTGCGGTCCTCCGATCATCGCCAGGCCAAGGAAATCACCGACCGCTTCTTTCTCATGGGGCAGCCACAGGCCATTCATGGTTTCCACTGGCGGGCGCTGTACCAGACTTTGGCCGCGCATCAACGCCAGGATGCGCTGGTATACCGAAGTCGCCAGGTAATCGGCCTGCTCATCGGTATCCGCTGCCACCAGCGGTACGCCGAGCATGACGTAAGGTTTGTCCAGCACCGCAGACGGTTTGAAATGATTGCGATAGACGCGAATCGCTTCATGCATGAAACGCGGCGCGAAATGCGAGGCGAAGGCGTAGGGCAAGCCGCGCTCCCCGGCCAGTTGCGCACTGAACAGGCTCGACCCCAGCAGCCACACCGGCACGTTGGTCCCCGTGCCCGGCATGGCAATGATGCGCTGGTCCGGAGTTCGCGGGCCGAGGTAACGCATCAGTTCAGCCACATCGTCAGGGAAATCATCAGCACTGCCGGAGCGTTCACGGCGCAGCGCCCGGGCGGTCAGCTGGTCGGAGCCGGGTGCGCGGCCCAGCCCGAGATCGATCCGGCCCGGAAACAGGGCCTCCAACGTGCCGAACTGCTCGGCGATGACCAAGGGCGCGTGATTCGGCAGCATCACCCCGCCGGAGCCGACACGAATGGTCGATGTGCCGCCCGCCAGGTAGCCCAGCAGCACCGCCGTCGCGGAGCTGGCGATGCCATCCATATTGTGGTGCTCGGCCACCCAGAAGCGGGTGTAACCGTATTTTTCCACGTGTTGCGCCAGGTCCAGGGAGTTGCGCAAGGACTGGGCAGCGTTGCCATCGGCACGCACGGGGACAAGGTCGAGGGTTGAAAATTTGACTTCGGACAGCTGTTTCATGGGCCGGCATCTCCAACGGCGTACCAGCTTTCCTGTAGGCGAAAGCCTGCCGTTTCTATAGGTGTGTCCTATGAATGTGGGCATATACCCGAGATTCAATAGTAGCGGAGAAATTTCCTACTAAATTAGTCGACTAATCGACCAGGTGAACTTTATCAGCCGGTCTATCCTCACAATCCTGGCACTGAAAATAACCGGGCGCGAACCCTCGCGCCGGATCATGAGGAGGCACACATGGCTATCGTCAAGAAAGCATCGGCTCACTGGGAAGGTGACCTGAAGACCGGAATCGGCTCCATCTCCACGGAAACCGGCGTGTTGCGTGAAGCGCCCTATGGTTTCAAGGCACGTTTTGAAGGCGGCAAAGGCACCAACCCCGAAGAACTGATCGGCGCCGCCCATGCGGGCTGTTTTTCCATGGCGTTTTCGATGATTCTCGGCGATGCCGGGCTCAAGGCCGACAGCATCGACACCAACGCCGAAGTGACGCTGGACCAGGTTGATGGCGGTTTTGCCATTACCGCGGTGAAACTGATCCTCAAGGCCAAGATTCCCGGCGCCAGCCAGGAACAATTCGAGGAATTGAGCAACAAGGCCAAGGAAGGTTGCCCGGTTTCCAAGGTGCTCAACGCCAAGATCACCCTGGAGGCCTCGCTGGTAAGTTGATGAACTGAAAAGATCGCAGCCTCTCCACAGGCTGCGGTCTTTTTGATGGGCGATCTATTTGCCCGAAGACAATTGTGATCGAATGCAGGTCTGCAGTTTCAGCGCACAGGCAGTGCGCGCTGTATTGAGGGATTCCAGCATGAAACGATTCGCCCTGGCAGTCATCGGTTGCGCATTGGCCACATCGGCCCTCGCGGCGCCTAAATCCTGCGAGGAACTGAAAGCAGAGATCGAAGCGAAAATCCAAGCCAACAACGTGCCGTCATACACCTTGGAAATCGTCACCAATGACGAAGTCCACGACCAGAACATGGTTGTGGGCAGTTGCGAATACGGCACCAAGAAAATCATCTACCAGAAGAACGACCGCTAGGCAGCGCTACATCAGGCAATTGGCCTGCCGATCCTCGGCGACGATTTCACGCTTGGCGTTATAGAGCCGTGCGCTTGGGGAGTAAGCCAGGTTGCGAGCCTCCAGGCGATATCGCTGGCCGGCCTCGAAATGGTCGTAGCGTACGATCAGGTAGCACAGCCGCTCTTTCGGCTCGCTCATCATGCCCAGCCCACCGCCGGCGCCGAACACCTCGAAGTCGAAGCGCACCTTCAATTCATGGCTACCCGGCGAGACCTGGAAAAACCGCCCGTCCCGCAGTCGCTGGCCATCCAGGCTTTCAGCCATCAGCAACTTGCCGCCCGGCATTGGCGTGGCGAAATCGACCCAGGCCATGTTCGGGTCCATTTCAGGCAATGGGCTCGTTGCACATCCGCTCAACGTCACGAGAGCCAACAACAGCTTGGGTAGGCGCATGATGATTTCCTCAAGTCAGGCGCCGAGCATAACGCCGATCAGCTTTGCTGGCAGCCCGCCGGCGTGCCTTGGCCCACCACCTTTCGTTGCTCGTCATAAAGCTTGGCCCACGGACGGAAGCCGATACTGCCGGCCTGCAGTTGGTAGCGTCGGCCCGCATTGAAATCCTTGAATTTCACGTTCAACCGGCAATCACGCCACAACGGCTCGGCATCCGGGCCGATGTTGCCCGGTTCCACGGCAAACTGATAACGCACCGTAAGCTCATGGCTGCCGGGCTGCACTTCGAAATAACGACGGTCGATGGAGGCTTTGTCATCGACTTCCAGCGCTTGCAGAGCCGTGTCCCGATGGTTTCCCAGGTCGATCCACGCTTGAGAGGGATCGGGATCAGGCAAACCGGCACAGCCGGTCAGCAGCAACAGGCCACTAGTCAGCATCAACACGCGCATAGCGAAGCTCCGGGCAGGCGAGATAGTCTTGAGGCAGACTTCCCAGGTGATTCCAAATTGATCAGGCAGCGTTCACGCCATCGGTTACTCGACCGTGTTTTCAGGATTTTGTTTCCAGCCCTCGTGCTTTTGTTACTCAACGGTTGTTCCAGCCTCGGTTACTACAGCCAGCTCGCCAGTGGGCAGATACGACTGCTGCAAGCTCGAGAGCCGATCGACCGGGTCATCGCCGACCCCGCCCGTGATCCCAAGTTGCGCGCGCATCTGGCCCAGGCGCGCGAAGCCCGGACGTTCGCCAGCGCCCACCTGCACCTGCCCGACAACCAAAGCTATCGCCTGTACGCGGACATTGGCCGTCCCTTTGTCGTCTGGAATGTCTTCGCCACCGCGGAATTTTCCCTGGCCCCGCAAACCCACTGCTTCCCCATTGCCGGTTGTGTGGCGTATCGCGGCTACTACAGCCAGAGTGCCGCCCGAGGCGAGGCTGCGATGCAGCGCTTGCGCGGCATGGATGTCTCGATTGGTGGCGTAGAGGCTTATTCGACGCTGGGCTGGTTCAATGACCCGATCCTCAGTTCGATGCTGCACTGGGGCGACGAGCGCTTGGCGACGCTGATCTTTCACGAACTGGCGCACCAGCGCGTCTACGTAAAGGACGACACCGAATTCAATGAATCCTTTGCCACCTTCGTCGAGCAGGAAGGTACCCGCCAATGGCGCGCCTATCGCGGATTGGCGCCGGACAATGGCAACAAGGTGCGCCAACGCGAGCAATTTATCCAACTGATCCTCGACACCCGCCAGCGGCTCGAAGCCCTTTACCCCCTCCCCCTGCCGGCCGAGCAGATGCGCCGGCGCAAGGCCGCGGAATTCGAACGCCTGCGCGCCGACTACGAGCACATGCGCGACACCCAATGGGCCGGCGACAAGCGCTACGACGCCTGGGTCTACGCACCACTGAACAACGCCAGGCTGCTGCCCTTCGGCCTGTATGACCAGTGGGTGCCGGCGTTTGCGACGTTGTTCAGGCGTGAGGGCGAAGATTGGGTCAGGTTCTATGCCGCGGTGGAGAAGCTCGGTCGGTTGGCGGTGGATGAACGCAAAGCAACCTTAAAGGCGCTCAGTGCAAGCAAACCCCTACCACCACAATGAACCACCTGCCCAAACCTGACACAGTTGCACCGCCTTGAGGCTGCGCTGTTCAGGATCGAAAGCCAGCATCGTACGTAACACCGACCAGCAGCGCTTGGGTGGGTGGTGCGGTCGTGTAAGATCAAGTAAATCGGCCTCCAAATTACGCTTCAGGTAGCATTCATAGCCAACATGCTCCAATGCTTGGCGTACCATCCATCAACCTTCAATAACGAGAGATGGCTACCAAACTCGATTATTTGACCATTTTCCATAACGAGGATATTTTCCGCTTTTCTGGCCTCCTCTAAATCGTGAGTTATTATTATTCGTGTAGCGGCACGGAGACCACTATAAATAGCCGTCGAGAGTATTTTTTTAGTTGCTTGATCAAGCGAAGATGTTGGCTCATCTAAAATTATGACACTTGGATATCTGGCGATGGCACGAGCGAATGAAACCCTTTGCTTCTCGCCTCCAGAGAGGTTATTGCTAAAACCAAACTCAAGCATTCCCTGATCACCATTTATTCCGCTTATTTCCAGTATGCGCTTTATCTCTACTCGATCAAAAGACGCACTCCCAAATACATTATCCTTAACAGACCTATCAAACAAGAAGGGCTCCTGAGGGACATAACCGATATTTTTCCTGAAACTTATTACTGAGTTGCTACAAAGTTCCTGCTCATTAATTTTTATGAGGCCATCGCTAACTTCTATTAAACCCAGTATCGCTTTTACTAACGTCGTCTTCCCGGCTCCCGAGTTACCTACCACAGCCAGACTGCTTCCACTTTTTATTTGAAAACTTATGTTTTTTAGAAGCAGTTCTCCGTCTAAAGATTTTACAGAAACCTTATCTAGCGCAATCGCTGGAGGTGCTAATGCGGTAATTTTCTCTGGATTGTCAGGCAAAAAGCACGGCAGCCGTAGATGCTGCGAATTTTCCGCTATAGTTACCGATGTCCTTTTAATAGCGCTCAATACCATTCCTACATAGCTAATAGGCAAAACGAACTGAAGCACATATGCATTTATTTGAACAAAGTCCCCTATCGAAATACCCCCCTGTGATAGATCCCTTGCGGACAGCAAGGTAATCGCTGAGAGACCAATACCCAGCGCCACAACTTGCAACGAACTTACAAATTGGGAAAAATTGACGACTCCTATCGCTGATCTTGTAGACGCCAAAAGAGCCTTCTCAAGGCGCTCAAACTCTGCCTTCTCTTCTGCGTGAGCGATAATTATAGGCTTATTTTTTAAAGCATCTAATATCTTCCAATAAGCTGACTGCGCCGAAATATTTGATATTTTTTGTTTTTCGCCAACACCTTTATAACTTAAAAAAGAAATCACTATAAATGTCACAACGGTAAATGCCAATAGCACTGAATAAATAGCAGAAACAAATTGAAACAGTAAGGAAATTGAGAATACAAGCCTTACCAGCAAAGGGGTAATCTGCCACACTAAGCCATCTATAAACATAGGAAGAGCTACGTTGGTTTGACTTAATCTCGTCGCAAAAACACCACTTGGAACGTCTTTATTCTTCAAATCCAAATTAAAAACCGAGTTGAGACAGAGTCTTCTAGTAGCTTCGAATTTAATTTTCTCTACTACAATTGTTGCTAGAGCGCCTCTAAGACGGAGCAGCAGCTCGGCGCTCAACCAAGTCATCCCATAAGCAGCACCTAACCAAGCGACGTCAGCAGCTGCTTCTTCCGTGCTTGATGAATCAATTAGCATCTTCAGTACTGCTGGCGCAGCCACTGACAGAGCTACTGTTATCAAGTCCAATATACATGCTGCAAAAAATAGCAGTTTAACGTTAAAACTAGAACGCAGGAGGATATCCCAACAAATCTTGACCGCGCTTGAAAAGTCCTTATTAAGCATTTTCACTTTCCAATTAAAACTATCTTTGCCAGTTCTTTAGGTAATTCCTTCCTATCAAAAACGACACCGTTGTCACCTTCAACCCAAGCGTGGGAAATAAAAGGGTGCGTTTGAACTCCGACGACAAACCTACATTTAATGTTATGACGAAACGCAATCCGAGCCACAGCATAGGAAAATTCCAAGCACTTAACTTTGCGCCACAAAAAAAACACAGCTAGATTGACATTACTCGCAATCTTAATAAGTTCTAACTCATTTTCGACCATAGCGCTAGAAGGAAACCCTCGTAAATCCTCAAGTAGTTGGTGTAGCTTCCCTTCATCGGAATTTTTTTTTGCGACTAACAAGAGCCTTGTGGCCTTTATGAAGTATTTTAGGTTAAATTTTGACAAACCAACCCTTCCCCCACCTAAAGCCCAATCACATTCAAAAGCGCCTTTTGAATTTATTTCATCTTGGAAAATCCGCTTAGGGCAGGTTTCTTTGATAGAGATCAAGCCATGTGAAATTAAGTCATCAACCGCCCTTAGGTCTTCCTGAGAAAGCTTCGACGAGCGCGTGCCAAGCACTGACAAGAGAAATTTGCTTTGTCCATCATCAAAGAAAACAAAATCATTAAGCACTTCGCTAAGCACTATAACTCTCCGATTATAAGTAACCGCTTTTACGCCAGTACTCCACTGTATAAATCCGGCCTTCTCAAGCTCAAAATTCATCAACATGATCCTTCCAGTGAGCAATGTAAATATTTGCAGTAAATAAGTTAATAAGTGCACCCGGACACTTTACGACTCCAGCAGCCACTTCGTCTATTAAACGACTGACATTATCTACATTTACCACGCCAGCTCGAACTAAATAGCCTTCACCGACAAGATTTTTAATTTCCGATTTGTAAAGCGAAAAACAGCGTTGCGTAAGCCCGGCGACTCCGCCCTTCCGCCTATACCAAAACTCGTCAGAATTATATCTATCAGCAGCGCGTTTACGGATGCTGTACCTATCTATCCGTCCTTTTAGAAGCTGAACCGAAGGTGTCGCTAAGCCTATACTTAAAACATCTGGAGCTAGAAATGGATAAACATAATGGCCTGCGTAACCTGCCATCGGCGATGACTGCATTTCATACCTATTTATCGCAGCATTCAGATGTCTTTCTCTCACGCTAACCTCGCTGCATTGAGGCATGCCTGCAATACTCATCTCATATTTACGATCAACAAAACTATTGCCTAGGACTTCGGCACCGCTATTGATTTTCGCAAAACAGTAGCCCGGATCCCCCAGCTTTAATTTCATCTCTTTAAATTCACTATAGGCTTCCGCAAATATAGATATCATCGGAGCTCGCAAATAACTCGAAATACTGTGCGCATTTCGAAACGCGCCTAACAAGTTCCCTTTTTTCAATAGCTCAACCGGCAGTCCTTTCTGAGGAGACGCAGAAAAAATAGAATCTCCTCCCGCCCCATTAAACAGCGTGGTGTTTTGGCTGGAAAGCAAATCAGATGAAAAGTCTATATACCCAATATTTACAAGCCCAGGATGCGGAAAACTAGGTCTAATATTTGAGCAAGTCGTGACTTGAAAAGGCTTCAACTCTTCAGCATCTAATATGGTTAGATGACAACTATATTTGGCGGCTAATTTTTTCACCCGCTGCAAATCATCTACCTGCCCGCTACCTGAGTCGGTTAAATGAATCAGACTTAAATTTTCAGCGCGCGTTATGCCCAACAGCGAGTGCAGCAGTATGCTAGATTCAAGTCCGCCCGAGTACTCCAACGTAACGTTTTGAACACCCGCCACTTTGGCTATTAATTTTTCCTCTAAGGCACCTAGAAACTCTGAATTTCCAACCTCGATCTCTTGCCCTACATCTATATGCATATTTGAATATTCTAATGTACTCCCGGGAGGCAAAAAAAATATACCTTCAAATGGGGTAGAAACTCTTGGCGTTGCACCACAAGAAATGTAGTCAACGAAATAATCAATACTTGGAGTTATCTTACCTAATACAGTAACAAGAAGATCCATGCTGGAGGAGACAAGAAAATCGCCGCTCAACTCCTTGCACACAAATATTTGATAGTCACAAAAAATACTGACATGTAGCTTGCTCGCACAAGAAACTAATATGTCGCAGCCTTTAATTCCCAGCGCACAACTTACTTCGCGCTGCGCATTACAGCTTAATTGGAACTTGTTGTTTTGACCAGGCGGTACGGATACAAATTCAAGAGAGCCTCGACTTGAAGCTCTTAAAATAAAATTCATAGTACTCTAATCCTTGAGAAGAGGAAGCAGCCCTCCGACAGCGACTGCTTCCAGGCTGCTATAGCGTATTAGCTATTAATTGCGTATCTCGACCAAGTTGGCATTTCCAAGTCTGCGAAGCCTGGTGCTCCTTGAATATTTTTGGACGCGGAGAGTTTAATGAGGTTTTTGAACATGCTCAGTTACTCCTTATGAAATTCCAATTATAGCCAGCAGCAGCTGGCTGATACGAAGAGTGCCAAATTTAGAAAAATAAAAAAGTAGGACGTTTCGCTAATTAGCTGGTTTTTGAAAAAATCAGAATAAGCTGTAAGTTTTTTTTCAAACAACTGTTGGATTAAAAGACAGTGCCGTAGGGAAAATTACGGTGACGGTAAGATTCAATAAGCTATACAGGGCCGATTTTCAAAGTCGACAAGGTACATGTCACTTGGGCACGGCTGAGGGCGCTGAGTACCTTCCGGCCAACACAAAAGACGTCTAAGGAAGCGTATCGGAACATCCCGAGTAACCGGCAGAACACCTAGCCCGCTGGCAGGCCCATCCGGAAAATCGCGTGGCTGAACAACTGGCCATGGCGCCCGCGGCCGGCACCGATATCGAGCTGGTCCATGGTGCTCATGGGTACGTCATCGGTAAGCCTTATACGCTGGATATCGATGCGATCATTTGACAAAAAAGTCCGTGGCGAAAGCGACAGGAAGCGTCTGCCGTGGTTAACATACGACCCGCCGATTGCCTCATGAAATCGAAGCTGATCAGACGCCTTGGCGTAGCCTTGATCAGCGAGCCATCACCCACAGGGAAGGGGCGCAATGGAAGGCTTCATATTGCTTGAAACCACAGCTGTCGAACGCTCCGCGCGCATGAGCCCGCGGCATGTCTGATGCGCTCTGGGCCGCCCGCCTGGGCGACGCGCTGGACCACACGTCAATGATGGCCGACATACTTGGCGGCGTGCTGGAGGTGGCGGCGAACATTGCGATCACCGCCCTGGCGACCGCCGCGGTGGTCGCGGCCACGGGCATTACCGTGGTTACCGGCGGGCTGGGCTGCTTCGTGCTCGGCCTGGTGGTGGGCACCGTGGTTGGCTTGGCGATGAGCAAGACCGGAGCCGACAAGGGCCTGAGCAATATATGCGAGGGCATCGGCAACACCCTTTTTCCCCCCACGGTGCAGGCCAACATCCTCACCGGTTCCGACGATACTTTCACTAACAACATTCGCGCGGCCCGTGCGGCCGGGGCAATCGAGTCTCACGTTGCCGCCGCCGGTACGGAGCTCGAAGCCCTTGAGCCTGAAGAAGAGTCCAGCTACCTGGACATGGCGGGGGAATTCTTTTCGCAGATGTGGCGCCCCACCGTCGCCACGCCCGCTCCCGGCGCGGTGCCCAAGCCGGAAGATCTGGTGCTGTGCACCAAGCACCCGCCAATGCCACCGCAGTTCATGGCCGAGGGCTCGGACAAGGTCACCATCAACGGCCAGCCCGCCGTGCGCAGCGGCGACCGTAGTACTTGCGATGCCAAGGTCGTGTCGTCCGGGCTGATTTCGCCCAACGTCACTATTGGTGGTGGCTCGGTGGTGGTGCGCGAGATCCGCAGCGGCAAGACGCCGGGCGTGGGGCTGGCGGTCACGGCACTGCTGATGCTCAAGGGCGGCAAGGGCAAGTTCTTCAGCAAGTTGCCCTGCATGCTGGTGGGCGGCGCGGTTTCCATGGCCGCGAGCAGCGCGGCCAATGCCGCGGCCAGCGCCGCCATGGGCTCGTCGAACCCGGTGCATGCTGCCACGGGGGCCAAGGTGCTGGGCGGCGATGCAGAACTGGACTTCGTGTTGCCTGGCATCCTGCCGATTGACTGGCAGCGTTTCTACAACAGCCGTGACGCACGCCGCGACGGATTGTTCGGCGCCGGCTGGAGCGTTTCCTACGAGGTTCAGGTCGACATCCTCCCCCACCCCGACGGCGGCGAGACCCTGCTGTATACCGACGAACAGGCCCGCCCCATCGACATGGGCTCGATCCCGTTGGGCGGCGCAGTGTTCAGCCCCGGCGAAGGCCTCGCGGTGCGACGCCATGTGAGCGGACAACTGCTGATCGAAAGCGACGACGGCTTGTATCGCTTGTTCGAACCGACGCCTGGAAACTCATCGCGGCTGCGCTTGAGCCAGTTGGGTGACCGCAACGACAATCGCATCCACCTCGACTATGACGAAGCCGGCCGCCTGGTGCGGCTGCGCGATACGTTTGATTTGCTGCAGGTCGAGCTGACTCGCGAAAACGAACGCGTCAGCCGGATCGAACGCCTCTACCCCGACCAGCAACGCGAAGTGCTGGTCAGCTACGCCTACGATGCGGCGGGCAACCTCACCGCAGTGCGCGACGCTGGCAGCCAGGTGCAGCGGCGGTTCAGCTACGACGCCGGGCAGCGGATGGTCGAACATCAACTGCCTGCCGGCCTGCGCTGCTTCTACGAATGGGCCTTGATCGAAAGTCAGGAGTGGCGCGTGGTCCGCCACTGGACTGACGAAGGCGACGCCTACCAGTTCGACTACGACCTCACGGCCGGCATCACGCGTATCACCGACAGCCTGCAACGTACCAGCATTCGTCACTGGAACAGCCAGCACCAGATCACTCGGTTCGCCGACAACCTCGGCCAGACCTGGTTGTTCGGGTGGAATGACGAACGCCAGTTGCTCAGCGCCACCGACCCGCAAGGCGGCCAGTACCATTTCAGTTACGACGAGGCGGGCAACCTGATTGGCGAAACCGACCCACTGGGCCGCAGCGAGTCTACCCTCTGGCTCGAACATTGGGCGCTGCCGCTGATGGAAACCGATGCCGCCGGCAACAGCTGGAAATACCGCTACGATCAGCGCGGCAACTGCATCGCCGAAACCGACCCACTGGGCCATGTCACCCGCTACCGCTACGACACCCACGGCCAGGTGGTGGAAATCATCGACGCCACCGGCAAGAGCAAGAAGCTGCGCTTGAACCCGTTCGGGCAACTGGTGGAACACATCGACTGCTCGGGCTACCCGACGCGTTTCAGTTATGACCGGCGCGGCTATCTGCAAACCATCACCGACGCCCTCGGCGAGCGCACCCGATTCAGTTACGACGCCCAAGGGCGCCTGGTCGGCAGCCAATTGCCGGACGGGCGCACCGAGCACTACCAGCGCGACAGCGCCGGCCAGCTCACCGGCCACACCGACCCGGCCGGGCACACCACGCAATACCAGCACAACCGCCGCGGCCAAGTGCGCCAGCGCATCGACGCCCAGGGCCGGCAGGTGCAGTTCGCCTACGACAGCTTCGGCCGGCTGCAAGCGCTGATCAACGAGAACGGCGAAAGCTATCGGTTCGCCTGGGATGTCGGGGATCGGTTGAGCGAACAGCGCAACCTTGATGGAAGCGCCAAAGGCTATAAGTACGATGCGCTCAATAACGTAAACCGAGTCGAAACCATCGCAGCGCCGCGAGGTGATGAGCGGCCCAGTGAAAAAACTATTGTTCATCATTTGGAACGTGATGCCGTTGGGCGGCTGACCACCCGAATCACACCGGATGGACAGTCCCGGTACAGCTATAGCCCGTTGAATCAGTTAATCGAAGCCACCGTCATCGATAACGCCGGCAACGCACAACGACTGGGTTTTGCTTATGACGCGCAGGGGTATCTGATTGAGGAGCAGAGTTCGGAAGGGGCTCTGAAGCATCACTACGACGAACTTGGCAACCTGATCCAGACCCAGCTACCCGACGGTCGTTGGATCAACCGCCTGTACTACGGAAGCGGCCACCTGCACCAGATCAACCTCGACGACCAGGTCATCTGTGACTTCGAGCGCGACCGGTTGCATCGAGAGGTGCTGCGCACTCAAGGCCACATCAGCACACGTAGCGAGTATGACCGTAGCGGGCGCTTACGCAGCCGCCAACGCCGGCACACCAGCCAGTCGGCGTTGATGCCTGCCGCTGATCAAACCCATTTTGAGTTTGATCTTGGTGACCACCTGGTGGGGCGCCTTGAACGGCTGCCGCAGGGCCAACAACGCCAACTGCTGCACTACGATGTGACAGGCCGGATCCTGGCAAGCCAGGGCACTCGACAAAGCCAAAATGAAACATTTTCCTTCGATGCCGCCGCCAATCTCCTCGACAGTTCACCCGGTACAGGTGGGCGGGTTACGCACAACCAACTCAAGCGCTATCAGGATAAGCACTATCGCTACGATGGTTTTGGCCGAATGATTGAAAAGCGCAGTGGGCGACATGGCCTGCAGCGTTTTAGTTACGACTCGGATCACCGGCTGGTTGAAGTTCGAACCCAGAAATCCGACGGTGAAAACGTCGTCAGGATGCGCTACGACCCGTTGGGCCGAAGGATAGAGAAAACTGAACATGACGACAACGGGCGCCTCATCGGCAGCACGCGTTTCGACTGGGATGGCCTGCAATTACTCAAGGAACATAAAAACAGCCTGACCAGCCTGTACCTCTACATCGGCGATAGTCACGAGCCCTTGGCCCGCGTCGACGGCACTGGTGAACATCAACGCATCCGCTATTACCACAACGACCCCAATGGCCTACCACAAGCACTGACGGAAAGTGACGGCCATCCGCTCTGGCACGCTCACTACCAGGTATGGGGCAATACCACTGATGAAGTCCGTGAGCCGTACTACATCGAAGAACAGAACCTGCGTTTTCAGGGGCAATACCTGGACCGGGAAACAGGCCTGCACTACAACACCTTCCGCTTCTATGATCCCGACATAGGCCGCTTTACCACGCCCGACCCTTTGGGCCTGGCCGCAAGCCTGAATCTTTATCGCTACGCACCGAATCCATTTACCTGGATCGACCCGCTGGGGCTCAAAGAGAATGAGATTATTCGGTACATGGGCGAAAGCGAAACCGTCTCGTCCAAGGCCGCCAACGGAGGCAAAGGCGGCTTGGTTCCGAATATCCGAGGAGAGAAAGCGGTCTGGGTCAACCAGGACAGTAACCCTGGATTCAACCCAGGCAATGAAAAGTATCGGGTAGTGGCCACCGTCAATAACGAAGGGGTCAGCATGCTCAATAACCACAAGGACATCTCTACCGTTGACTATAAAGAGACGGGCCTGAAAGATGGCGTGCTGTCCAAGACGAATGAGCCCAAGGCCAGAGGCATCGGTTTCCGATTATTGGACAAATTCAATAAAACCATTACGTCATTTCGTCTCGAGAAGAAAGGCCCGAACGGAAAATGGAAGACCTGCGGATAAAGCCAGATGGACATATTCGACCTTATCTCATACAAACTTGAAAGTTTCCTGAACGTCCGGCCGTATCCGAAGTCGTTGGGTGCCGTTTTTTACAAAGAAGTCGAGCCTTCGTTGCTGACCGTTGTCGCCAGAAAACACGATGGCGCGCCCTTCAGCGTTAGCCGCTGGCATGATTTGTTTTCCACCAGCGCTTTCGAAAAGGCCGTGTTGAAAAACGGTTTCACGGAACCCGACTGCTACGCCCTCCTCCTGGTCCTGTCGCGCTTTGGCTATCTGCTTGAAATCGACAACCGGCAACGAACCAACAAGGAATACTTTATTTTCTTTTACCTGATCCAGCTGATCAGCTTGAAAAACAGCGCCCTGGATGCGGATGCGCGCCTTCGGAACTACATGTTCAGGTTCCTCCTCTTCGAATTGAGCATTGATGACGAGGCGTATCGTCGGTTCAGCATCGAGGGCAATCAGCTGAAGATGGCGACCGATGGGCTGGGGTCCGTAATTTTTCTGGATGTGATTGATCTGGTTTACAAAGCGATCAAGGCTGACAGCAGGAAAGAGCATGAACTGCTCAGTACATTGAAAACCTTTCAAACAAGCACAGTCAGGTTTCTCACCGAGCCCGACGATACCCGTTACCGCTTCGCGATCAATGATTGCAACAGCGAGCTTATGTACCCCGACGTTTTTTTGCCCACCTATGCTCAGGACAGGCAAAAAATATTTGATGCGTTGATCGATGCGGTCAATCCGCTTCAGTCAACGGCAAACCTGTTCGTCTCCAATATGGTTGTGATGAATTTCGCCTTTCATATTCTGAAAGACAAGCCCCGCGAAATCTTAAAACTGAAAAAACACGTCCGTGATGAAGCGCTGTTCGGCCAGTTGCTGGAGGTGATCATCATGCGTCGGATGGCGGTCAACAAAGCGATGTTCGAAAAAATCCCTACAGGGCACGACCTGTCCTTGATCAGGGATGAGCAAGCCTCGTTCTACAACATCTTGTACAGCCAGTAGAAACTTGATGCATTTGTGCGCATGACGCTTCTTTTTGCAGCGCACAAAATAATCAAAGCCTGGATTCGGCTATGCTCAAAAACTCTGGCGGCTAGAACAAATTGGGAAGCAAGCAGTTCGATCTGGCGCTTGCGAACAAATGACCAGGTGCAGGTTAAGCGCAAATCCCCGTGGGAGGGAAGCTTGCTCCCATGGGTCGCCTACATCTCAAAAGCAGGCGTGTAACCCGCCTTCACCGACCGGCAAAGCAACGCGCAGTCCTTGAGTTTCGCCTACGACGCCGCCGCCAACCTGCTGGACGGCCCGGCGCCCGGCGCCGGGCTGGTGGTGCACAACAAACTGCTGACCTATCAGGACAAGCGCTACCGCTACGACGCGTTCGGCCGGCTGATCGAAAAACGCAGCGCCACCCGCGGCCTGCAACGCTTCGCCTACGATGCCGAAAGCCGCTTGATCGAAGTGCGCAACGACAACGGCAGCGTAGTCAGGATGACTTACGACTCACTGGGTCGACGTATCGGAAAAGCCGAGCACGACAGCCACGGCTACCCGCTGGGCGAAACCCGCTTCACCTGGGACGGGCTGCGCCTGCTGCAGGAACATCGCCACCAGCAAACCAGCCTCTATCTCTACGAAGACGACGGCTACGAGCCGCTGGCCCGCGTCGACGGCAGCGGCCCGCTGCAAAAGATCCGCTACTACCACAACGACCTCAACGGCTTGCCGGAACAACTTACCGAAGCCGATGGACACCACGTCTGGCGGGCAACGTATCGGGTGTGGGGCAACACGCTCGCGGAGGTTCGCGAACCGTATTACATCGAAGAGCAGAACCTGCGGTTCCAGGGGCAGTACCTGGACCGGGAAACCGGGCTGCATTTCAATACGTTCAGGTTTTATGATCCAGACGTGGGGCGATTTACCACGCCGGATCCGATTGGTCTGGAAGGCGGCTTCAAATCTTTACCTTTATGCCCCCAACCCTTACGGCTGGCTGGACCCACAAGGATTGAAAGCCTGCGGGCCCAAGTCGAACCGTC
Source organism: Pseudomonas sp. AGC41 (assembly GCF_057334555.1). Classification (NCBI taxonomy): domain Bacteria; kingdom Pseudomonadati; phylum Pseudomonadota; class Gammaproteobacteria; order Pseudomonadales; family Pseudomonadaceae; genus Pseudomonas; species Pseudomonas sp. AGC41. Next base: position 3,627 of record NZ_JBHFJB010000011.1, on the reverse strand, counting down.
GTACAGAACGACGGCCGGATACGTTACGAACGTGATTACGACCGGGTCATAGGGACCCGAGGCGAAAAAGGCCACGTAACTATTTACGATCCGAAGAAAAACAAGATCATCACGTCTTACCCTTCTGACTTCTAGAGCCTCTCACATGCTAGACATTTCCTACCTTTCAGACGAAGACAATGAGCGTCCTTCCTTTGTCATAAAGGACGCTGAGTTCAAGTTATTTGATGCCGCGTTCAGCACATTGAAACAACAGACCGGCGTTTACATCGATCCCTATGGAACCAGCAGAATTTATCCAAGCCACCAACAAACCTTGATACAGCTACTTTCCAAGAGCCGAGAAGGTCGGGTGGTTGAATTTGTCACCTTCCTGAAAGCGTCAAGCGAGGCTGACGAGGTACTCATTGCTGACGGCGATTAATCTGTCCATGGGCCAATGACCAACCACAGACCGCGCCAGCCGATTTAAGACGACTGCGCCGCCGTGCGGGAGCCAGCTTCCTCGCCACGGGTTTGTTCCAGGCGCAAAAAAGGCATATCAATCGATATACCTTTTTTGTTGCCGCTTGCTTTCCTCGACCGAGGTAGTCGGCGCAATTATGGGTTGACGCTGTCCTTCAGGAACTTGCCCGGCTTGAACGCAACCGTGTTGCTGGCCTTGATTTTCACCGGCTCGCCGGTTTGTGGGTTCTTGCCGGTACGGGCGCCGCGGTGGCGTTGCAGGAAGGTGCCGAAGCCGACCAGAGTAACGCTGTCCTTGCGATGCAGGGCGCTGGTGATTTCTTCGAGGACGGCGTTGAGGACGCGGTTGGCTTGTTCTTTGGTGAGGTCCGCTTTTTCCGCAATGGCGGCGGCGAGTTCTGGTTTACGCATGAATGAAGCCCCTTTGACGATTTTTTTGTTGTTATGTCCGTGCTGTTCTCTTCGGAACAACCCCTAAGGCGCCGCAGGCTCTACTCTGCGGCAGACCGGAGTGAGGATGGCACGGGGCCGCAACCGGCGCCAGTGTTCAGCGAGTGATTGTGGGCTGAAAAGAAGGGCATACACGACAGAGCGACTGGCATTTACGCCAGCAGTGCCGGAAGCTGCTTGTTCAGTGCCAGTTTCTCCATCACCGCTGCACCAGTCAGGGCGTAGCCCAACAGGTTACCGTGGGCGTCGCGGCACAGGGCCTTGATGTCGGCGCCCTGCCCTTCGACGCTCCACGCGCCTTCGCTGCCCCGTGGTGGCGGCGAAACCACCAGCGGGCAGACCGGAGTTTTCACAGTGATCGGCATGGCGCCGTAGCTGACTGCGGTCGGGTTGCCGGCCAGAGTCTGGGCCAGAGCACGGGCGCAGCTCATCAGCGGCATGACGTAGAGCAGGTTCAAGCCATCGACTTCTGCACAATCGCCCAAAGCGTAAATATTGGCGTGGGAAGTCTTCAGGTGACGATCAACCACCACGCCGCGGTTGATCACCAGGCCGGCGGCAGCCGCCAGGTCGATGCGCGGGCGCAGGCCGATGGCCGAGACCACCAGATCGCAGGGAATCACCTGGCCATCCGACAGATGCGCCTCCAATCCGTCAGCCACACGTTGCAGACGGTTGAGCACCGGCCCCAAGTGGAAATGTGCGCCGAGGCTTTCCAGCCCGGCCTGGACCGCTGCGGCAGCGGCCGGATGCAGCAGCGTCGGCATGACTTGCTCGCAGGGGGCCACCAGTTCCACTTCGTAGCCGCCGAGGATCAGGTCGTTGGCGAATTCACAGCCGATCAGGCCGGCACCGAGCAGCAGCACCCGACGCTTGCCAGCAGCGGCGGCCCGAAAACGTGCGTAGTCTTCGAGATCATTGATCGGGAAGATCAGGTCCGCCGCATCGCCCTGTACCGGCACGCGCACGGTTTCAGCGCCCCAGGCCAGGACCAGGTCGCGATAACTTACCGCTTCCTCGCCGATCCACAGGCGTTTGTGGCCCGGGTCGATCCCGCTGATGCGCGTGTGGGTGCGCACTTCGGCCTTCAACTGCTCGGCCATGGCGCCCGGCTCGGACATGCTCAGGCCATCGGCGTCCTTGTTCTTGCCGAACCCCGTGGAGAGCATCGGCTTGGAGTAGGAGCGGCCGTCGTCCGCGGTAATCAGCAGCAACGGGGTTTCGCTGTCGAGCTTGCGAAATTCCCGGGCCAGGTTATAGCCAGCCAGGCCGGTACCGACGATGACGACAGGTGCGCTCATGTTGCTCTCCGTTTGATGAAACGATCAGTTGATTTCGATCATTTCGAAATCCATTTTGCCGACGCCGCAGTCCGGGCACAGCCAGTCCGCCGGCACATCTTCCCAGCGGGTGCCGGGCGCGATGCCATCGTCGGGCCAGCCGTCAGCTTCGTTGTAGATCAGGCCACAGACGATACATTGCCACTTTTTCATTCCGATACTTCCTCAAGATGTCAGGCCTTGGCCGGTATTTTCCGGCTCAGGGCCGTTTTGTACTGATCGGTCGCGACAGATGCAAGCGGGATCGGCGCAGCGGCGCCCTGGCTCGGCCAAAATCGCCGACCGGCATGGTAAGCTCGCGGCCTCATTCGCTGCCATTCAAGACCCTTGTGCCGCCTACAAATTCGATATTTCCTACGCTGCGATGGCTGCCCCAGCACCTGCTGTCGCCTCGCCCCGATGCCTGCGTGCTCGACTGGTTGTTCGACCAGGGCTCCCTGACCCGGCGCCTTACAGGCCTGTCGGATGACCACTTCAGCGTGACACCGCTGCTGGAAGGCTGGCAGCCGCTGCGCGCCGACGAGTGTGCCGCGCTGGACCTGGCCGAGGGCAGCGAAGGCTGGGTGCGCGAGGTCTACCTGCGCGGTCACGGCCAGCCTTGGGTGTTCGCCCGCAGCGTGGCGGCGCGCAGCGCGTTGCAGGGCGACGGTTTGCAGATGGACGCACTGGGCAGTCGCTCCCTGGGTGAGCTGCTGTTTTGCGACCAGGCATTTCAGCGCCGGGGGATCGAGGTGTGCCACTACCCGAGCGAATGGTTGCCACCCGAGGTTCGCGCCCACGCGTTGTGGGGCCGTCGCTCGCGTTTCGATCGCGGTGCGTTGAGCGTGCTGGTGGCGGAGATTTTCCTGCCGCCACTGTGGACCGTCGCTCGCGCCTATTCGGAGAATTGCTGATGTACGTGCAACTGCTCAAATCCTTGAACCGCCTCAATCCGCGGGCCTGGGACTTCGTGCAACTGACCCGCATGGACAAGCCCATCGGCATCTACCTGTTGCTGTGGCCGACATTGTGGGCGCTGTGGATTGCCGGCGAAGGCTCGCCGTCCCTGGCCAACATCGTGATTTTTGTGCTGGGCGTAGTGCTGACCCGTGCCGGCGGTTGCGTGATCAACGACTGGGCCGACCGCAAGGTCGACGGCCACGTCAAACGCACCGAGCAGCGCCCGCTGGTGAGCGGCAAGATCAGCTCGAAGGAAGCCCTGGTGTTCTTCGCGGTCTTGATGAGCGTGAGTTTCCTGCTGGTGCTGTGCACCAATGCGCCGACGATTCTGTTGTCCTTGGGCGGGCTGGCGCTGGCGTTCAGTTACCCATTCATGAAGCGCTACACCTACTACCCGCAGGTGGTGCTGGGGGCGGCGTTTTCCTGGGGCATG